>JAKAGP010000157.1 GCA_021825785.1 Nitrospirota bacterium | reverse complement strand
AAAGGGCTACAGTATTTCACGCTTCGAAGACCCCGCCCTTGCCCTGCCCGAGATATCGCGGGCGTCCCTCATCATCATAAACACCAGAAACGGCCAGGCCCGCACCGAGCCCCTGAAAAAACTCCTACTGCTCGCCGGAGACGTCCCGAAGATATTCGTTTCGGCCGCGTCCCGGCAAAAACCCGGATTCTCCAGAAAAAAGGCCCTGACCTATGCCGCCGATGAAAGACTCCCCGCCCGGGAACTGGGCCTGCTCATCAGGCGCATAAACGAGGAAAAAAGGCTTTATGACGAAAACCGGGCCTTCCGGGAACAAAACCAGTCGCTCAGAAACGAGCTCCGGTTCTTCGAGGAGCTGAGCCGCGCCCTCACGTCGTCCGCCGGGAAGACCGACGTGTTGCAGTTGCTTACAAAAAAGATAAAAGAAAAGACCGGCGCGGAGAACTGCACCATCTACCTCGTGGATGAGCAGACTGGCAGCCTCACAATGGAAAAGACCGACGGACCAATCTGGAAAAAGGAGAAGTCCGCAATGCCCCCGGGCGTCATCGCGGCGAGGGTTGCAAGGGAAGGCAAACCCCTGCTCATCGGCAACATGTACAAGGAGACCGGCTTCACGCTGAAGATCAGGGATTTCAGGCACAGGATAAACACCGCGATCTGCGTGCCCGTAAAGAGCAAGGGCAAGATACTGGGGGTGCTCGAACTCATCAACAGGCCCTCCGGCGGAGAGTTCACCCGGAAGGACCTGGTCTCCATGACAAGGTTCACGGACTATGTGGCGATAATTGTCGAGAGGGCCACTCTCTACGAAAAGATGCAGGAGTTGGTCGTAACCGACGATCTCACGAAGCTCTTCAATACGCGCTACATGACCAGGACCATCGGGACCGAACTGCTGAGGAGCAACAGGTATAACACATCGGTGAGCCTCATCTTCATGGACATAGACCACTTCAAGGCGGTCAACGACACCCACGGGCACCTCATAGGCAGCAAGCTCCTCGTGGAGATGGGACAGCTCCTGCTAAGGCATCTGCGGGAACTCGATATCGTGACCAGGTACGGCGGGGACGAGTTCGTCATCATACTGCCCCAGACACCGCCGCAAAAGGCGGTAAAGACCGCGGAGAGGATAAGACAGACCGTTCAGGACCACGTATTCCTCAGGAAGGAAGGCTACAGCCTGAAACTTACGGCCAGCTTCGGGGTCGCTTCCTATCCGGAGAGCGCAAATTCCCAGGAAGAGCTGATAAGGCTGGCGGATGAGGCCATGTACAAGGTGAAACACCGTACCCGCAACGGGGTCTATGCTATAATCGATCATGTCTCTGTTTAACTACGCCTCGAAGGAGCTGACCCTCAAGGTCGTCTACTACGGGCCCGGTTTGAGCGGCAAGACCACCAACATCCAGTACCTGCATCGCACGATCCACCCCGAAAAAAGAGGAAAACTGCTCTCCCTGGCGACGGAAACCGACAGGACCCTTTTCTTCGACTTCCTTCCGGTGGACCTGGGGAAGATAAACGATTTCAATGTGAGGTTCCAGCTCTATACCGTCCCCGGCCAGATACGCTACAATTCCACCAGGAGGCTGGTCCTCAGGGGCGCGGACGCCGTCGTGTTCGTGGCGGACTCCCAGCAGGAGATGCGGCAGTACAACACGCAGAGCCTTGAGAGCATGATCGAAAACCTCAAGGCAAACGGGATCGACCCCGGCAGCATACCCGTCGTCCTCCAGTACAACAAGCGGGATTTAAGCAACATCATGACCGCCGGGGAGCTTGACGCGGATTTAAACCTCAAAAATTATCCGGTCTTCCTTGCCGCGGCCGTAAACGGCGAGGGCGTGGATGAAACCTTCAAGGGGATAATAAAAATCCTCATGAGGGACCTTGTCGAAAAACAGAAACTCCCGGCGGCGATGCCCGCAGGCGCGGCAAAGTCAAGCGCCGCAAAGGCCGTTGAGCCGGTCTATGCCATGGAGGACATGATAGAGCGTTTCGGGCCCGGACAGAATATGGCCGCGCCGGCAGCCCCCATCGCAGCAACTTCCACTGAAAGTCAGGCGGGCGCGGAAATAAAAGCGGACAGACCAATTATATCCCCGGATAAAATCCGCCCGGGCAACGGAGACGCCCCCGCTTATGACGTCAGGAAGCCGGACGCGGCCGATGGCATTCTGTCCTGTCTTGAAGATATTCAGAAGGCCATTGCCGGCCTCGCCTCAAAACTGGAGGCGCTCGGCCCCGAGCTGAAAACTACACTCGAAAAGTCCGCAGGCCAGCCCGTTGACCTTTCCTTTATCCGGACAGAGGTCCAGACCGCCGCCGCCCGGCCGGGCCAGGAGGTGGGCAGACGCCTGGCGGAAATGAAGGAGCAGATCTCGGGGCTTCCTCAGGCGGTTTCAAATCTGCTCACAAGCAATTCCGATACGCAGGCCGAAAGGGAGCGGGACAAAAAACAGGCGAAGGCCCAGGAAGAGTTTTTGATGCTCGCCCTGGAGATCAAACGGCTCCAGGAGGAGTCGCTTGCCCGCCTGAAACAGCTCTGCGAGCAGCCGGAGAAAAGTAAAAAGGGCCGCTTCCGCCTCTTCAGCCGCTAGAAGAATCCTCTGCCTTCTAACCCGACTTGCATTCGCGAAACTAATAAGACGCTATCAAAATTCCAGGTAGTGGGTCAGTTTGAAATTGTCTTATCTTTCTTATGCTTGAGCGTTCATGCTAGAATAAAAGCATGGAAAAGAAACGTAAGAAAACACCCGCAGATGTAAATCAATTTGCCAAATTCTTTGTTGACCAGGCTACAGCCGAGCCCGAGCAGCCCGAAAGCCCTAAGCCCGAAAAGAATCCCGCCGCCGTTGCTTTAGGGCGGTTAGGGGGCTTAAAGGGCGGCAAGGCGAGAGCCGCTAAGCTCTCGCCTGAAAGACGCAAGGCTATAGGAAAGATCGCTGCAAAGGCACGGTGGCAGAAACAGAAATAGGGCCAGCTAGGCAATTTTCAATCGCTATAATTGTTTGTCTTGCTTCATCTTCCGGCAGACCGTAATTCACCCAACAAAAACAAAGAGCTTCCCACAGACTATCTGACCCGATAGTTAATTTTTCAGAAGCGTGTTTTATCCATTCTTTATGGTTCATATATGCCATTGCTCTTTTACAAGAGTCTACTACCTCAGTATGGCTTCTCCCGATACGTTCCGAAACCCCTTTCCATTCGTTTGCCGACAGCCCGTTAAACACAACTATTTCAGGGGCATCCCCACCAGGTAAAAGATTGCAACCAGCATGTGCTTCTTGATCTCCATCCAAAAACACGCAGGATGGACGTGGAAATTTTTTCTTATGAGCCATTTGCCCCAAGGCTATACCAACAGAGGCCGCACCATAAGGAACAAATTCACATCTAATCACGGCCTCTCTATTGTATTTGCAAAGCATCTCTTTCAAAAGAATCCCCGCTCTCTCGTCTTCGACATATACCTCGCATTCCGGGTGAATTTCATCATCCATCTTAGTCATTGCAAATTCGGGGCTGACTCCGCGAATTATACGTTTTTCTTCTTCTTCATCCATGATATATAGCCTCCCCGCTAAAGGCAATTCTTCAAGCACATAAGGGGAATGTGTCGTCAATATAATTTGAAGGTCGAGTTGGCGACATTTCTCCGCCAAATCTCTTATCAGCCTTCTTTGTGCCCTCGGATGTAAAGATGTCTCAATCTCATCGATTAAGACGATGCTATTAGGTTTTAAATCCGCTTGCAACAATTCTGCAATCGTTGTTTCTCCGGCCCCATGATGGGAGCATGTCCCTTTGAGTTGTTGAAGTAGGAAGCGACCCCGATTAGAATTGATTACCCAATCAAAACACTAAAGGAGGTCGCTTCTATGGAGAAAAGATACCGGAAGATGCATCGAAAAGTAAACGGGAAAATCAGGGAGATAAGCGAAGGAGGGGTTCTGCTGGAGCTTCCCCTTCGTGTGGCAGAGGCTATTGGGAGCCTGCCTCAGCTTATAAGAGAGATGGCGCAGGAAACGGGGATATTGCTCATGTTGGCTGCGATGGATTCGGAATGTGTGCGGATAGCCGGCCCCAAGAACGCAAAAAATCCTCTCAGGGCGGCCAACTGGTGGGGCAGCGATCTCCGGCCGGTGTATTACGACAAGCAAGAGGTAATCATAGACCGGCCCCGTTTAAGAGGCAAGAACAACAAGGAGATTCCCCTTGCTACCTATGAGGCGTTCCGCGACCCTAAGGGCATGAAGGAATCTGTACTTAAGAACATGGTCCTTGGCATATCAAGCCGCAATTACGAAGAGGCTGTTTCCGGTTTCATTAAGGGCTATGGCATAAAGAAATCCAGCGTAAGCAGGCATTTCGTAAAGGCCACGGCAGAGCAGATGAGAGGGTTTTTGGAAAGGGACCTCTCTGGGCTTGATCTCGTCGCCATATTCATCGACGGCATAGATTTCAAGGGCCACCTGCTTGTTGTGGCAATGGGCCTGGACAGGGACGGTAGAAAACATGTCCTTGGGCTTCACCAGGGCGCCACTGAAAACACCGAAGTGTGCAAAAGCCTGCTTGAGGACTTGGCCAGGCGCGGGCTGGACACTGGGAAAGATTATCTCTTTGTGCTCGATGGGGCAAAAGCCCTGAGGTCGGCCGTCACCAGAATGTTTGGCGCGGAGACCCTCGTGCAACGCTGCCAGGCCCATAAGAGGCGGAACGTGCTTAAGCATCTCCCGGAGAAGCACCAGAATGCTGTGGATGCTCGTATCAGCGCGGCTTACAAAATGTCGGATTACGACGAGTCCAGGAAATCCCTGGACCTTACGGTGCGGTATCTTGAGAAGATTAACCCTGATGCCGCGGCCTCGCTGAAAGAAGGTCTTGAGGAAACCTTAACTGTCCACAGGCTTGGCATTACGGGACTTCTGAGAAAAACCCTCGCAACGACAAACCCGCTGGAGTCTTGTTTCTCGGGAGTGCGAACCACCACCGGCAGAGTTAAACGCTGGAGGGGCGATGACATGGCCCAGAGGTGGGCTGTGGCCGCTCTCTTAAGAGCCGAGAAAAAGTTCAGGCGCGTGAAGGGCTATAAAGAACTGCCCAAACTTGCTGCTGTCTTACAGCAGAAATCCCTTGACGGAAAGGAGGCCGCTGCTTAAAATCATGCAGCCAGGGTCCTTCCTAGTTCAACGAAAGGAAGGGACAACTTCCCATGATGGAATCCCGAAAAAACTATTCGGGTCTTCGCGTAAGAGTGTGGGTCATTTATATCTCCTTGAGCATGCAAGTAAGGACTTTTAGGCGAAGGTATTCTTCATCTCTTAGTCCGTATGCCC
>JAKAGP010000156.1 GCA_021825785.1 Nitrospirota bacterium | reverse complement strand
TATCTTCTTGAAACGCAGAACGCGGACGGCACCTGGGACGAAGAAGAGTTCACGGGCACGGGTTTCCCCAAATATTTCATGATACGTTATCATAATTACAGGAACTGCTTTCCGCTCATGGCCCTTGGCAGGTTTTTTGAGGCTAAAAAGAACAGGGCAAAAAAGGTATAGACCGGGGGCCCGTTTTTCTCTTCGTATGAAAGCGATGGTAATCTTTATTTTGATGAAAGTTTTGGCAATCTCAATATGAAGGCATCGGTAACAGTTTTATTTTTATTATGAAAGTATCAATAATTTTATTATGAAAGTATTGGTAACCGGGGCCACCGGTTTTGTAGGGTTCCATGTGGCCGTGAAACTTGCAGGCAGGGGCGATGATGTCCGCGCGCTTGTCCGGGATGAAAAAGCCGCCCCAGAGCTTTCCAGGCTTGGGGTCGAGATGATAAAAGGCGATGTAAGGGATTTTGGTTCCGTTTCAGGGGCCGCGAGGGGCTGCGAGGAAATCTATCATCTTGCGGCTGACTACAGGCTGTGGGTGCCGGATCCCGCCCAAATGTATGGGACGAACGTGGCCGGCACGGTCAACGTGATGCGCGCTGCCATGGAGTCCGGGGCCGGAAGGATAGTCTATACCAGCACCGTGGGAGCGCTTGCCCCATCCAAAAAAAACGGGCCGCCCTCAACAGAAGACACCCCCGTAAGCCTCACGGACATGACCGGCCATTATAAGAGGTCCAAGTTCCTGGCTGAGCGGGAAGTGGAAAAGTTTTTTGCTCAAAAAGGTCTGCCTGTAGTGATCGTAAACCCGTCCACTCCCATAGGCGCCATGGACAGGAAACCTACCCCGACCGGGGCGATGATCGTTAGCTTCCTTAACGGGAAGGTGCCGGCATATCTGGACACCGGGCTTAATTTCGTGAACGTTGAGGACGTGGCGGAGGGGCATCTGCTGGCCGCGCGCTACGGTAAGCCCGGCGGAAAATACATCCTGGGCGGACATAACATGACGCTTAAGGATTTTTACCTGGAGCTCTCCGCGGTTTCGGGTATAAAGGCCCCCTCCGTAAAACTTCCTTACCTGCCCGTGCTTGCCGCCGCATACGTGAGCGAAGGTTTTTCACGGTTTTTCCTTTTTGGGAAAAAGCCCCCCGCCATACCCCTTACGGGGGTGAAGATGGCCGGGAAATACATGTTTTATGATTCCGCCAAGGCGCAAAGAGAGCTCGGGATGCCGGTTACGCCGGTAAGAGAGGCGGTCCGGCAGGCTGCGGAATGGTTTGCCGCGAATGGCTACGTGAGCTCAGGAAAGACAAGAAAGATAGGAGCAGCAATTTGCATATGAAAGACAGAAAGCTCGGAGACGAATGGTCCGGGTGGGACGGCGAACTGGACCAGCGGGATGTAAAAGTGGACGAGGCCCCGCGGACTTTCATCGTGTTGGCCGTAGTGATGATAATACTGTTTGTGGTCCTGTCCTTTATAGGGCTGTATATGATCCAGCCCAGGCTTGCACAGTTCAACCCGTCTGCACCGGGATTCGTGGAGACCCTGCTGATAGCTGCCGCTATTGCCTTTACCCTGGCCGGCAGCGTCTGGTGTTTTGCGCTTGCGAGGTGGAGAAAGCCGATCTTCCCCAGTAAATGGGTGGAGAAGTACGTGCTTTTCCTCCTGCCTAAAACCGTGTGGCTGGGCTCCAAGCTGGGCATCAGCAGGGACAGGGTGGGCAATTCGTTCATCAAGGCCCATAACAGCCTGATAAGGTCATATGCCGGGAAGTTCAGCCCCGAAAGGCCGCTTATACTTCTGCCCCGCTGCCTGAAGGCGGAAGTGAGGAAGGAGATACTCTCCATCGCGGGCGAAGGCCTGTTCAAGGTCGTCACCGCAGTGGGGGGGGAGGAGGCAAGGAGGGCAATAGAGGAATACAGGCCCACCTTCATTCTTGCCGTGGCCTGTGAGAGGGACCTTATGAGCGGCATGAAGGACGTGGCGGAGAAGGTGCCCGTGCTGGCTATCCCGAACGTGCGGCCGGAAGGGCCCTGCAAGAATACCAGCGTGCAGATGGACGAGTTCAGGGAAGCTGTAATATTCATCAAGGAGGAGCTGAGGAAGATCTCAGAAAACAGCGGCCATTAAAATCGTGGAAAATAAAAAAAACAAAACAAAAAATAAAACGCGTTTTCAACCAGGGCTTTACAAGACCCTTACATGGCATTTCATAAAAAACACCCTTACGGGGAAAAAGCGGTTCCCTCTTGTGCTGATGCTTGAGCCGACCCACCGCTGCAACTTGGCTTGCATGGGATGCGACAGGATAAGAACGGCGGCGGAGGGCGACCTGCCTGTGTCCGCATGCCTGGAGGCCGCAAGGGAATGCGGGGCCCCGGTGGTCGCGATAACCGGCGGCGAGCCCATGATCTATAAGTACTTGCAGCCGCTTGTTAAAGGCCTGCTCAGTGAAGGCAAGTACATATACCTCTGCACAAACGGGGTGCTCGCGCAGGAATTCATAGAAAGTTTCACCCCACACCCCGCGCTTACCCTCAATTTCCATCTGGACGGACTGGACACCACGCATGACAAGATCACAGGTCTGCCCGGTTCCTTCAACAAGGCGGTGGAGTCCATACGGAAGGCAAAGGCAAAGGGGTTCAGGGTGAGCACGAATACCACCGTTTATAAGGCGTCCGACCCCGGAGAGCTTGAGGGTCTTTTTGATCTCCTTTATTCTTCCAGTGTGGACGGGATGCTCATTTCCCCGGCCTTCGCCTATCAGAGTGTTGAGGACAACATATTTTTCAACCGTGGGGAGATAAACGAGAAATTCACCCGGATGTCGGGTTTCCTTAAAAAGTACCCGCTCATAAACACCCCCACATACATGGATTTCCTGTGCGGCAGGAGGCAGATGCGCTGCACCCCATGGGGCAATCCCACTTATAATCCGCTTGGGTGGAAGTCGCCGTGCTACCTGGTTACGGACAGTTATTTCCCCTCCTATGCCCGCATGATGAAGGAGACCAATTGGAGCCTCTATGAGGATGGGAAAGACCCCCGCTGCGCAAACTGCATGGTGCACGGGGGGTACGAGACCACGGTCATGAGGATGGCCTTCACCAACCCGCTTGAAGGGCTGAGGCTGGCCTTCTGGAATTTCGGCTCCAACAACAAAAAACGCTGAGAGCGCGTTTTGCCCGTGGGCCACTTCATTCACCTGCTTTTAGGCACCATCGCCTTAAGGCCCTATGTTTTCCTTTTCTTCCTGGCTTATCTTTTCGGCTGTTCGGCGCAGTTCGGTTATAAAAGGGCCCTGCTTTTTTCGGTCGCGGGGTATCTGATAGCGTGGGGCTCCGAGGTTTCCTCCATACACAACGGGTTTCCCTACGGTGCCTATTACTATATACAAAATACAGCCGGACGGGAGCTTTGGGTAAAAGGGGTTCCTCTCATGGATTCGGCAAGCTACGTCTTTCTGGCTTATGCCAGTTATTCGACCGCCCTCCTTGCGGTCTCGCCCCTTTTGCGCCGGCCGTCCAGCCGCCGTTTTTTTAAGTTTCCCTTTTTTGGGGATACATTTTTATTGGATACATGGGAAACAAGGGCGCTGGTTTCAACAAGGGTCCTTGCCGCGCTTCTTTTTGTCTGCCTGGATATCGTGATAGACCCGGTGGCGCTCCGCGGCGACAGGTGGTTTCTGGGTAAGATATACGGCTACAGAAGCGAGGGGGACTATTTTGGCATTCCGCTTTCGAATTTCATTGGATGGGCCATAGTGGGCTACCTGATGGTCTGGGCCTTTCAGTGGATAGACCGCCTGCTTGTGCGGTCTTTTCCTTTTGCTTTTGGCCGTGATCATTACGGGCGGGGGCTCCCGTGGAGGTTTGCTGTGGGCCCTGCGTTGTATGCCTCCGTGGTCCTTTTCAATATGTCAGTTACGTTTTACATAGGGGAAAGCAATATCGGCCTGGCGGACGCATTCATCATGCTCCCGCTTGCCGTGCTTTTTTTACTGATAACAAGGCTGCAGATCAGAAACTCGGATGAAACAGCCATCACACGGCACCTGGAGGATTTCCCGGATTCTTTCTCGCTCAAGGAAGGTGGGGGGAAAAAACTTCTCACAAAGACATTAAAAATTCCTTAAGGGCTGAGGCCAGGGCCCTTGCCGCTTTATCCGAACTTCTCCCGAATTTTATGGCCCTGGGGATGAGGTGCGGATTGGAAGCAAAGCGCCCTGCCGCCAGGCGGATGCTTATTTGTCCTTTAGTGTCTGCGATATCCATCGGGGAAATCCCTATCTCCTCATCGGCCCTGTCCGTTATCGAGCGCAAAGCTAAAAACTCCGCCCCGCTTTTCAAGGCGGCCCCGGCCACAGGGAAGGTCTCCATGTCGCAAACGGGATATTGAAGCCCCGCAGCCGGTGAATCTTTCAAGGCGGGCTTCTCAATCCATTCCGAAAGGGTTACGATGGAGCCCCGCTTTGCGCTTTTCCCTTTCGATACTACCGCAAAAAAGTCCTTGAAGCGCGGCCCGCAAAGCCCGATACTGTCTGGGGTTGTTGGGCTGCCGGGGGGCTTTGGATGAAGGAATGCCGTTTCCGGGCATATCAACTCTCCGTATTCGGCTCCCTCGTAAAGCGCTCCGGCAAAACCCGCAGATATAACGAGCGAGGGTCTGTGCACCAGAAGGGCGCTGGCTGTGCGGACTGTGGCGTTTGCCACCCCCATGCCTGTCAAAACGATGGCTGCCGCATTCTTCCCGGATCTGTCCATCCAGTCGCCCGCTCCACCTGAGCGTGCGCCCAGCTCCTTTACCAGATATTTTATCTCCTGTTTCAGCGCAGCCAGGATAAGTATTTTCAAAGCCGGATGCCTTTCATAAAAATAGTTGCCTGACGGCATTAAAACCAATCTTATCCTAATTCTTCCCGGTATTTTTTGCTACAGATTCGCCTCTGAATAAAGTAATGTAAAAACATGCGCACGGTTTCGGAAGCACTTTATATAGCGTGTTTCATTCTAGCCGCCGGAGGCGGGCTTTATACCCTTTTTTCCATTTTTTGCGTCCTAATGGCCGGGGTAAACCATAAGTCCTCTGAATCGTCTCCTGAACGGGGTTTTCCCCCTGTCTCTATTTTAAAGCCCCTGCGGGGCGCTGACTACCGCCTCAAGGAGAACCTGGCCGGCTTCTGCCGCCAGGACTATCCGGATTACGAAGTCCTGCTTGGGTTAAGGAGCACGAAAGACGGCGCTTACGGCGCTGCCCTGGAAATAGAGCGGATGTTCCCGGAGAAGGTGCGGCTGGTAGTTGGACATGGGGACCTGGGGGCCAACCGGAAGGTCTCTAACCTTTACCGGCTTTC
>JAKAGP010000155.1 GCA_021825785.1 Nitrospirota bacterium | reverse complement strand
CGTCATTATCTGAAGCACCTGCCCGCTCTCAAGCGTCTTCATCATTTCCTCCAGCTTCAGAAGGTGCATGGGGCACATCATGTAAACGATATCGGCGGTAACATCCGCCTTTATCCCCTCCACGAACTTCAGATTCATGCCCCGATTTTCCCCGTTTTTTCAAGGAATATACGAGACCCGGTCTTTTCAGGTCCTTCCAGGGGATACTTCTGGCTGCCTTTCCCCGTGATCAGGTCGCGGAGGGTCATGGCATCCAGGAAACCCTCTATCTTTTCGCCAAGAGCCTTCCACAAAAGAGAGGTCACGCAGCCGTCGGCCCTGACGCAGCCCTCCAGCGGGTCCTGGCAGGCCGTCAGGGCGATGGGGCCGTCAAGGCTCCTCAATATTTCCCCTATGCTTATTTTCTCCGGCTGGCGGGCAAGCAGATATCCGCCCCCAGGGCCCCTCACGCTCGTTATCAGTCCGGATTTCCTGAGGGTGTTCAATATCTGCTCCAGATAAGCCACGGAGACGTCCTGCCTTGCGGCTATCTCTTTTATGGCCACCGGCTCCCCTGAATGCCCCCTGGATATCTCAAACATGGCCCTTACTCCATACTGTCCCTTTGTCGATAATTTAAGCATAACTATTTTTATAATACTTTACTAATATTGTCAAGTATTTTCAGCAAAAAAAGTGGCGGGGAAAAGGAAAAGAAAAATTGTCTGATCAGTAGGCGGCTTTCTGCCTTTTTTTCCCCTCCGGCAGGCAGATAAATCCCTTGTTCAGGGCTGTAAGGCAGGCCTGAAGCCTGCCTGAGCAGCCGAATTTCCTGTATATGTTATCCAGATGGCTGTTAACGGTCCCGGGGCTCATCTTCAGGCCTTTGGCGATCTGCTTGTTCGAAAGCCCCTTTATAAGCATTATGAGCACCTGTCTTTCCTTTGGGGTGAGTGAAAACTTGGGGCCTGCCCCCCTTGGGGCGTTCTTAAGGAGCACAAGAAGCCCCCCTCCTGGCAAACCGATTAGCTCCAGGCGGATGTCCTGCAGGAGTATCTCCCTCAGGCGGCCTCCGCCAGACTTGATCCTTTCCACCAGGTCCTCGCAGCTAAGCCCCTTTTCCGCCACAAAAAAATTTGCCTGCTCGTTCAGCCAATGCGTTCCGTCCTGCTCAATGAAAAGGGCGGGTTCCCTGTCCAGCGCCATGTCCAGCCCCCGAATGGCCATCCTGGCCCTCAACACCATTTCGCTGGTCCTGGCCGCTCCAACCGTCATGATCTATGCGGGCCCCCTCCGCCGGTTTTTTTTAAAAAAACCTTCCCACATAAATGATAGCTGAGCTGAATGAAAACGCAACCGGAAACAAAATAATTCCACACATTTTGAACCACGCGCGGCAGACAAGGAACAACGGTGGCCTGGCCGTTAGCGGATATCACCGGCAACTCAAAGTTGAAAAGACAAGCCTGGCCTCCTCAGGTGCCGATTGACAGCTTGCCCCTTCAAGTTTAGCCTTCCGATACCATGATGCGCATACTAAAGTATACCCTGAACATTTACGCTGGCCGGGGCATTGCGGATTGCATGTTTCAAATGGTATTTGACGGGTTTCACTTGTCAAAATATTTGACAAGTGTCACGAGACACGATACAATATAAATGTGATAAAGTCATTCTCGGACAAGGATACCGAAGACTTGTATAAAACCGGGAAGTCGCGGCGACTGCCGCCGGAACTGATAAGGAGGGCAATCCGCCGCCTTGAGTATGTTGATCTTGCAACTTGTCTTGATGACTTGAAAGTACCACCTAGCAATAGGTTGCATGCTTTAAAAGGAGACAGGGCAGGACAATATTCAATCTCTATTAACGAGCAGTGGCGCATATGTTTCAAATTCGCCGATGGCGACGCATACGGTGTTGAAATAACTGATTATCACTGAGAGGAGGTTTCGTGACCATGAGCAGGAAAGCGCATCGCACGACAAAGCCAACACACCCAGGTGAAATGCTGAGGGAGGATTTTATGCCCGATTATGGGCTCACGGTTGCCAGCCTGGCGCAGCAGTTGGGGGTGTCGCGCCAAACCATCAACGAACTGCTCCGCGAGAAACGGGCGGTAACTCCTGAAATGGCGCTCCGTCTTTCGCGCCTTTTCGGGAACACTCCACAGTTCTGGATTGGCGCGCAGAGTGCAGTGGATTTATGGCTGGTGGGAAAAGAGAAAAAAATAAATTTGGCTAGGATCAAGCCATTGAGTGCAGCATAATGAGCGCTGTCACCTTTATTACACAATTTTTTCTGAAATGAATAAACCTGGGTTGGGCAATAGAGATATCGCTACGATTAGTATAGGCATAGCCAATATTTGGCTTGTATTATCTTGTCTTATTTTATTACCTTATCTCCTAGCTCCTCTATTAGGTGGCAAATTCTTGCCTATGGCCCTTCTTAAATACGGTGTTTGGATTGTGAATGCTTTAATTTTAAAATATGCGGCAAAATACTTCAGAGACAGAATACGTATGAAGAAACAAAAATGGTTTATTCTATCCATATGGCTTATATTATCCATTATTGTTTGGCATCCAAACTACATCGGCTTAATAATATCCTTATTCTCCGTTATATTTCTGATAGTCGGTTTCAGAAGTCAAAAGCGTGCTGGATGGATAAACGAAAGCAGACTCTTTTGACATTGAGGATTCTAGCAGAAAGTGTGAACGAGCAAGTCTAGCGGCAGCGCATGTTAGAAGACAAACTCAGCACAATTTGTATCATATCGCCAGACGAGGAGTACTGGACGAATCAGGAACAATCGCACGAGTAGTATTTTAGTACCGCATCGCAATTTTATTAATCGGGCGCTACGAAAAGGAACCCGGCCTGTAGAGCTTGAACCCTGTGAGCGCGGAGGCCGAAAGCCAGAGGAAAGCCGGGAGATAGAAGCCCAGGACCGCTTCCCCTATCCCGAGGGTGAGCCCGACCAGGAAGACGCATCCCAATACCCACTGGGTGAACGCGCCGGTCAAGGTACCGGCTGCGGTCCTTTGATCAGCGGGAAGCCCCGCCTTTACCGGGCCCCATCCCGGCCCGCCGGGCGTCGTCCTCCTGTAGAAGTCCCGGAGCTTTTCCGGTTCCACGGGCTTTGTCAGAAAGGTCACCGCCACCCACACGGCAGTGGAAAAACCGATGATCAGTGAAAGTCTCCCGTAATAAGGCATATGAACGAAGACGCGGCTGGTATATACAATTGCCGTGAAAAGGCTGGAAGCCACAAGGGCCGATATCTCGCTCCATGCGTTGATCCTCCACCAAAACCACCGCATTATATACACAAGCCCGGTGCCGGAACCGAAGGCTATCAGGAATTTAAAGACGCCTATTATGGAAGAGACATTGTAGGTAATGATCGCCGTGGCCACGGAGAGCACCAGCACCATGATGCGGGCCACCTTGATGTAATGCCTGTCGTCTTTTCCGGGCCTTATAAAGGGCTTGTAGAAATCGTTCACAAAATACGCCGAGGAGAGGTTCAGGTAAGTGCTCAGGCAGGACATGAAGGCCGCGAAGAAGGATGCAAGCATAAGGCCGCGCAGCCCCACGGGCAGAAGGTCCACCATCATCTTTGGATAAACGGCCTCGTTGTCCGCAAAATGGGGATAAAGGACAAGGGAGGCAAGAGCGGCGACCACCCAGGGCCATGTCCTCAGCGCGAAGGTCGCGACGTTGAAGTAAAGCGTTGCAAAGAAACTCTGCCGTTCGTCCTTCGAGGACGCCATGCGCTGCACCAGCACACCGCCCCCGTCGGAGGAGTATTTTGACCACCAGCTAAGGGAGATGTAACCCAGAAAGGCCATGAAGGCCGCGCTGCCCGGGGATGGGAAAAAACTGAGCACGTGCGCCGGCAAAACAGCCTTTATATGTGCAATGCCGCCCGCCTTGGAGCTTGCCGCAAACGCCAGAACGATCGCGCCTGTCATGGCTATTATGAACTGGAAGAAATCGGTTGTCACAACACCCCAGTAGCCCGACAACATCGTATAGGCTATTGTGATACTGCTTGAGATGCCAATGCTCTCCCACTTGCCCCAGCCAAGGGCGATGCCCATTATCTTTGCCATCGCCAGTATTACCTGGGCCTTTATAATGGTATGGATGGCGAAGGAGAAGTAAAGCGCCTTGAAGCCGCGCAGCACCGACGCTTCTTTTCCAGAGTACCGGAGGTTTATCAGCTCCACGTCCGTCACAATGCCCAGCCTCCTCCAGAGCCTGGCAAAAAAATAGACCGAGAGCATCCCGCTTAGGATGAAGCACCACCACTGCCAGTTCTCGTATATGCCGTGCTCCCGGACCAGGCCGGTTACGTAGAGGGGCGTATCGGCCGAAAAGGAGGTGGCCGCCATAGACGTGCCTGCAAGCCACCACGGCAGATTCCTTCCGGACAGGAAAAATTCGCCAAGCCCCGAGGACGCCCTGCGGGTAAAGTACAGTCCAACCACAAGGGAGGCCGCCAGAAAAAGTAAAACTATAAGCCAGTCTGCCGACTGCATTTCACCTGGCTCCCTTGCGTCCGGTTCTTATCCGGGGAAAAAACAACAAAAGAAATTCTTCCATGATGATGTTTTTTTCACCTAACCGTTTTTTTCATTCTTGCCCTTCTGGCCGCCGAATGTATTAAATATACCTTTTCATGCTAAATTATTAAAAGTGAACAAAAAGATTCTCGTGGTAGATGATGAACCGCTTGTGCTGGAAGCAATCGATCGCGCCTTAAGCAAGGCGGGTTATGAGGTGAAGACCGTGCGGGATGGCAATTCCTGCCTGGAGGCGCTCTCTCTGCAGAGCTTCGGCCTGATCATAATGGACCTTCATATCCCCGGCTCCTCCACCATGGAGCTTGCGGAACATGCAAAGGCCAAATGCCCAGAGGCCAAATTTCTCTTCATAAGCGGGGGCCATGCGCCATCGGATGCGGTCCACTATATCCAGAAACCCTTCCGTATCAATGATATGAGACAACTCGTAGGATCGATCCTGGGTAATGCCGCGCAGAATTGACGCAGCTCTTCCCCTGCTGCCAGTCAGCCTTCCGGTAATGATATTTTGCCAGGGCCTCATTTACCCTTTTCCTGCACCCAAATGCCCATACCCGGGCCGGGCATACTTTTAATGAACGGGGAAAGGCTCATTTTCCGGAACGGGGGCATCTTCAAAGGCGGACTGATGATATTCCTTGCCGCCATGACCGTTTTCAAGTTCTATTTCATCTGGCATGGAAACATCAATCTGAGCCCTGACGAGGCCCACTACTGGGAATGGTCAAGGCATCTTGCGTTGGGATATTACTCCAAGGGGCCCATCATAGCCTGGCTGATATGGGCAG
>JAKAGP010000154.1 GCA_021825785.1 Nitrospirota bacterium | reverse complement strand
AAGGTCCTCGGGCATGACGTCTTGAATTTGAGGTCATGCCCGCATGTCGTAAGCGGGAATCTATTTTGACGTTGCGCCTCCGGGCGGTTTCCCCTTTTCTCCCCTGTCCAGAAGAGATTGTCTGCCATGATTTCCGCTCTTTTTCGCTTCGAAATAAAGTTTGAGACAGGTCCTGTAAATAATTTTATTGTGACAAGCCGCTTCAGTTGAGTTATTATGGAAAGGTGCTGGACAGCTCATTTAAAAAAATAAAAATACGTTTGGTAACAGGAGGGCGCAAATGCCTGAAAAGAAGACAACACCAAGAAAAGTAAACCCGGCGCTTATGAAACCTATGAAGATTAGTCCCGCTCTGGCAAAAGTGGTCGGTGACAAGCCGCTGGCGCGCGCGGAGGTCGTAAAAAAGTTATGGGAGTATATAAAGAAGAATAACCTCCAGGACCCGGAAAACAAGCGGAACATCAAGGCGGATGCGAACCTTAAAGAGGTATTCGGCGGCAAGGACTACGTATCTATGTTCGAAATGACAAAGCTGGTCAGCAAACACCTTAGCTGAACCTATCTCAAAATTGCTTCCGGATGCAAGAGGTTTTAAGAAATCGCGGCATACGGCGTCATAAAGGAAAATCGTCACGGGCGCAGCGCTGACTGTTCGTCCGGGAAAAATAAGTGACTCAAAGTGGATGCCCGATTAAGGTCCTCGGGCATGACGTCTTGAATTTGAGGTCATGCCCGCATGTCGTAAGCGGGAATCTATTTTGACGTTGCGCCTCCGGGCGGTTTCCCCTTTTCTCCCCTGTCCAGAAGAGATTGTCTGCCACGGTTTCCGCTCTCTTTCGCTTCGAAATCGATTTTGAGACAGGTTCTAAAGAAAAAGAAGAGTTTTTTGGTCAGGCCTGGCGCAGGACCATAAGCGTGATCTCCGGAGGGGCCCCCAGTCGCACAGGCATTCCGAATGTGCCAAGTCTCCTGTTCACCTCCATGCCTTCCAGAACCAATAGCTCTGGACAATATAGATAAGCGGGATGAAGAGGAGCCAGATCCAGAGCTTTCGCTCGATAAATCCAAAGAGAGGCGGCCCGGACACTATCTTGCTGTAGGTATATTTCAGGAGGTTATGGAACACGGCAGTGTATTTTATCATCTGCCGGGGACCGGTTTTTGTGATTTCAGCCCTTGCGATAAAATAAAAAAATTGTTTTTTGTGCCCTTGCTATAATAAAAAGATGAAGCAGGATAAAAAGATAAAAAGACCTGTGGCGGCAAAAGGCGGGCGGCAGAGCGCCGAAGGCCCGGGTTTGCAAAAAGAAGAAAAACCCGGCGTGCAAAAAGACAAAAAAATGGAAACGTGCCGGTGCAAGGAAGTGGCGGAAAAAACAAAAACGCCAATCGAGTTGGTGAAAACCATGCTGGACGACCTTGCCGTCTGGAAGAAAAAAGAGAGGAAAAAGAGTTTTTAGAGCCATGGGCGACTATATCCTTTACCAGCCGCTAACGAAAACCGACAGGATAACCGTTTTTATCTACCGCGCATCAATAGCGCTTAGCGGCATACTTCTTGCTTCTCTGGCCGTTTTTGCCGCAGTTTATCCCGTAGTCAGCGCCGGGAAGGCTTCCCTTTATTTCGATATTTTCCTTGTGCTGTTCTATCTGGCCACGGGGCTTGGTGTTTTTTTCATCCACCTGTATATAGGCAGCTTCAAAAGGAACCTGAAAGGTCTTTATATTTTGGCGCTTGCCGGTCTTGCCGTGATATTGATAAAAGGGGAGGGTAATGGCCTCGCTTATCTCACCGGGACGCCGGCGGCGGCGCTGCTGCTGCTTCCTGTTTCCGGCTGTGCGGGATTTATTGCAGCGAAAGAGGCATTTTGCTTCAGGCTTGTAGAGGGGTATCTGCTTATGATGATAATGCCGCTTTTTCTTATGGCCTTTTCAACAGGCGCATTGGGGAAGACCGGCGTAATTTTTGGGATCGTGCTTATCGCCGCTCTTTATGTGCTCTTTGCCTCCCGTAAGGTCTTTATGCCCTTGCATTGCGACATCGGAGACAAATCAGCATACAGATAAAAGCAAAAGGGATTTTTATTTTATTTTCTTTTCTTTTATTTTCCAGCCTTTCTGCTCTTTTTCTTCTTCGGTTCCTT
Organism: Nitrospirota bacterium; assembly: GCA_021825785.1. Next base: position 3,227 of record JAKAGP010000154.1, on the reverse strand, counting down.
TTTTGATATCTTCTTTGATTTCTTATGCGATTTCTTTTTTCTCTTTGCGCTCTTTTTCCTGACAATGTGCTTTTTATGTTTTTTGTTTTGATGCTTTTTCTTTTTAGACTTGCCTTTGGCCTTTCTTTTTGTTTTGGAGGTCTTTTTAAACGGGATTTCAGGTATTCCTATCAGTTTAGGCGTCTTTGGCGCCACCTTGACCACCTGGGGCCCTTTTGAGAGGTCTTCCATCTCCAGCAGGTTTTGACTTGAATTCCAAAAACCGTTTTTGAAAGCCGAATAATCCGAGGCCCCGGACATTGCCGCGGCGTATTTTATGTCCGTTGCATAGAAGAACCATTGCCGTACCCAGTCCATCTCTATTTGCTCATTAAACGGGTTTGTCTCATCGGCAACTCCCGTCCGCCATGCTTCCTGTACGAGTTTTGTCGCGGCGTGAGTCATGTTATCGGCGGCCTGTATGGATTCATCCATTTTTGTGAAATGCCCGTTTGTCCACTGGCTTGCGTGACAGGAGTTGCAAATGGCTTTCATCCCGTCCTCACGGTCTGTCTGCGCCGTTTTGCTGATAAGGTATTTTGAGCCTGGTTCGCCTTCGAAACTGGAAGGAAGCGGCAGTCCATCCTTGTTCTTCAGCATCGTTGTATCACCGCTTTTGGTCTGGGCGGTGGAGTAAATAAGCCCAAGGAGCCTCACCCAGAGCCTCGATCCCGAATCGTGTGTCCTTTCCGCTAAAACCTTGCCGTCCGGCCCCGTCAAAAGGCTGTTATGGCACGCCGCACACGTTGGGGCCTTGAAATCCGTTCCCGGTCTCCAGGGCACCCGGGTAAAATTCCATCCGGTCCCGTTTGAAAGGAATATGACCCCATGGCTGCTTTTTTGGTATACGTCCCAGGCCGGGGCATGAGGGCCGGTGTGACACCTGGCGCAGGTATAAGGTTTTCTCGCGTCTTCGATCGAAAATGAATGGCCGGGATGACAGGCCTCGCACGCGCCCATCGAACCATCCGGGTTGACCCGTCCGATGCCTGTATTGGGCCAGCCTTTAAGGTCAGGCACATTGATGATGCCAACCGGCGTGGACAGCTGCTTCATCCCCGCCGCTTTTATCTTGTCTCCATGACATCCGTAACATACGCTGCCCGCAAGCCCATCCATGGGTTTTTCTATACTGATACTGCTGTCCGATACCTCTTTTGTCCCTATGACGGTATCCATCAGGGTATGGAACAGGGGATTGTTTTCCAGGTTGCTCCAGGCGAACGACTCTTTGCTTTTATTGAATTCCGCCTGCTCCACAGGATGGCAAAGGGCGCAGTCCGCCGGAGAGACTATCACGTTTATCTTTGTTCCAAAATGCCGGAAACTGTCCTTATGAGCGCCTGTATTTACGCCATGGCATTCGTAACAGCCTGTTACGTATTGGCCGGAGCCGCCGGGAGCGCTCCGGGCGGAAAACATGCGCTCGATGGACGGCTTCCGGAGGGCGTCATCGGGAGTTATTCTTGAATGAGAGCCGGAAAGCCATTCATTTACAATGCCGGGTGAGTATCTGGAATGGCACTCAATGCATTTGCGGCTTTGGGGGCTGATCAGGCTGGAAGAAAGCGCAGCTCCGGTCTCCTGGGGGAAGGCGTTGCCTGCCGTAATAAAAATTATCAGCGCGGCAAGTAAAGCATAAAATAATTTTCTTTTTCTCATTTAAAATTAACCTCCGGAAAATACAAAAAGCAAAGACCTGAAAGGGTTTCTGTTTGTTTGTTTTTATGTAGTAGTATAATAAAAACAGGGTAAAAAGAGTAAGGCCGGAGGTGATTTTCATGCGGAAGGAAAAATTCCTGGCGCTGGGTTTAACGGCGCTTCTTCTCTATGTATTGGGACCGATGACGGCAAACGCCGCCGGGGAAACTGAAAAGAACGTTGAGACGATACACTGGTATAAACTTGCCCAGGGTGAAAAGATGGCCGCCCGGCAGAAAAAACCGCTGGTGGTCGATTTCGCCACCGGGGCAGGCTGCCCAAGGTGCGAAAAAATGGGCAGGGAAGCGTATAAGGACCCTGAGGTCATTTCCAAGCTGAACAGGGATTTTATCCCCGTGAAAGTGGACCTTTCAAGGCCGATCACCGATGAGGAAAGAAACCTGGGCAACAGGTTCGATTACCGCAACGATTGCCTTCTTTTGTTCCTCGACTACAAGGGGAACCCGATTGCCGATCCCATAGAGGGCAAACTCTGTTTTATCGACGTCGTAAATGCGAAGGATTTTATAAAGTATCTGGACCTGGCGCTTAAAAACGCGCAAAAGACAAAATAGTTTTTTGTTTTTTGCTTTTTCTCCCGGTCAAGTGACGTGCAATATGGTGGTAGATACTCCAGTGACGGGCAATATGGGAACAGATAATAAATCGGGTCTTCCAGATGACGTGCTTGAGGCCGTTGCCGGTCTGCACAGTCTTTTCAAGGACAACGGCCTGACCCTGTCCGTGGCCGAATCCTGCACGGGCGGGCTTATAAGCCATTACATAACCCAGCTGCCTGGCGCAAGCCGCTTTTTCATGGCGGGCGTTATCTCCTATTCAGCTTTGGCCAAGGAAAGGATACTCAATGTCCCTCTGGAGGTGATAGAGACCTCAGGTGTTGTGAGCGAAGAGGCGGTGCGGGAGATGGCCAAAGGCGTGATGGGATTGGTTGGCTCCGGCCTTGCCCTTGCCATCACAGGCAATCTGGGCCCCGAGGCGCTCGAAGGAAAAGAGAACGGACTGATTTACGTAGGGGTTTGTTCCAAAGGGAGCGGTCAAGTGCGCGTAAAAAAACTTCTGCTTAAAGGCGGGCGGCTGGAGAACAAGAAAGAGGCGGCCCTTGAGGCCCTGAGATTTTTGCTCGAAGAGGCGCGCAGCCAACCTGGTCCATAGGCCGCAGGCGCTCCCGGTTTATAGAACCTATCTCAAAATCGCTTCCGGCTGCAAGAGGTTTTTAAGAAATCGCGGCATACGGCGTCGAAAAAGGAAAAATCGTCCTGAAGGCAGCGCTGACTGTTCGTCCGGGGAAAATAAGTGATTCAAAGTGGATGCCAGATTAAGGTCCTCGGGCATGACGTCTTCAATCTTTTAAGCCTGCCCTCGAATTCCTTAGTCGGGGGTCATTCCCGCATGTCGTAAGCGGGAATCCATTTTGACGTTGCGCCTCCGGGTGATTTCCCCTTTTCTCCTCCGTCCAGAAGAGATTA
>JAKAGP010000153.1 GCA_021825785.1 Nitrospirota bacterium | reverse complement strand
TCACCACGCCGTTGCCTTCGCCCCTGCGGACGACCGACCCCGAAGCCAGCGTTTCCCCCGGGGCCTTGTCGGCGTCCTTTGATTCGCCGGTCAGCGCCGACTGGTCCACGGCCAGGGCGCCGGAGAGGAGTTTTACGTCGGCCGGGATGATGTCGCCGGCGCGCAGCCGGACGATGTCGCCCGGCACCAGGTCCCGCGCCGGGAGTACCCGCCAGTCCGCTTCGCGCAGCACGCGCGCGTTAACCTGCAGGCGCCGCCGCAGCGCCTCCACCACGCCGGCCGCCCGGTGTTCCTGCATAAAACCCAGCACGGCGTTAACTACCAGCAGCGCGCCCACCACCACCAGGTCCGAGATCTTTCCCAGCGCCGCCGACAGCGCCATTATCAATTCCAGCATCCACGCCGAAAGCCCCCAGAACTTGCCCAGGAACAGCAGCACCGGGTGGCTTTTTTTTTCGGCCACTTCGTTGTAGCCGTACTCTTTGCGGCGAAGTTCGGCTTCGGCGTTCGTAAGCCCGGCGGCGGGGTCCGCGCGGAGGGCGGCGAGCGCGGCGGGAACGGGCAGGGAGGCGATATCGGGACGGCCGGCCTTCTCAGGCCCGGCGGGCGCGGCCGCCGGTTTCGGCTCTGGGTGGAATAACGCGTTCATTCTTGAATACTCCCGGAAGAAAATTTTAAGCGGGCGGACAAATAGCCGTCCGCTTACCGCTATGATACAATTAAACGGGCCGCGGGCGTGGTCCTAAGCCTTTGCCTGGTCCCCGGGGCCGTCCAGCACCTCGCGTATTTTGTCTGAAAGCGCCTCGACCGAGAACGGCTTATAGATGAACGCCACCCCGGGTTCAAGAACGCCGTGCGTAGATATTGCATCGTCCGTATAGCCTGACATGTACAGCGTCCTGCGCGTCAGTTTCCTGCGCGCCAGTTCTTTACCCAGCTCCCTGCCGCTCATGCCGGGCATCACCAGGTCCGTTATCAGCAAGTCAACAGGTTCGCCGCGCTCCTCCATAAACTTAAGCGCCTCCTGGCCGTCGGACGCGGCAAGGACTTTATAACCGCTTTCGCGCAAAACCCGTTCCCCGAGGCGGCGCAAACTCGGCTCGTCTTCAACGAGCAGCACGGTCTCATGTCCTGTTGCCGGGTGCTTCCCGGCCATGTTCTTGCCTTCGCCCGGAGGCGGTGTTTCCGCGAGCGGCAGATAAACCGAAAAAGTCGAACCTTTGCCGGGCGTGCTTTCAACCTCTATCTCCCCGCGGCTCTGTTTCACTATTCCGAAAACCACCGGAAGCCCGAGCCCTGTGCCTTTACCCGGCGCTTTTGTGGTGTAAAAAGGTTCGAACAAATGCCTTTGTTCACCGGGGCTCATCCCGCAGCCGTTGTCCCGCACTTTAACGCACGCCAGCCGGCCTCGCGCCAGGTCCGGGTGCGCCGAAAAAAACTCTTCGGAAGGGGTCAGGATCGCGGTCTCCAGAGTTATCTCCCCGCCCTTGGGAATGGCGTCCCGCGCGTTCAGGGTCAAATTCATTATCACCTGCTCCATCTGGCCCGGGTCAACTTTGGCTAAACAGGGCGCGGAGAAAAGTTCGGTCTTCAATCGAATGTCCTCCCCGATAATACGCCGGAGCATATTGACCATATCGCCGAGCGACTTGTTCAGGTCTATCACTTGAGGTACCATTATCTGCTTCCGGCTGAAGGCGAGGAGCTGGCGGGTAAGGGTCACGGCGCGGTCCGCGGCGGTCATTATTTCCAGCATATCCTTCCGGCTCGGGTCCTCCGGCCCGAGGGCCCTGGTAACCAGGGCGCCGTAGCCTTTTATAGCGGTGAGAATATTATTAAAATCATGCGCCACCCCGCCCGCCAGAAGCCCGACCGCTTCCATTTTCTGGGACTGGCGGAGCCGGCTTTCAAGCTGGAGCCGCTCGGTGATATCCTTTTTTACCGCCACGTAATTCACTATCTTCCCGGCCGCGTCCCGCACGGGTGAAATGGTCGCCTCCACGGTGTAGAGCGTTCCGTCCTTGCGCTTATTCACCATCCGGCCTTCCCAGGTTCTGCCGGAAGAGATGGTTTCCCATAATCCACGGTAATACGCTTGGTCCTGTTCGCCGCTCTTGAGTATGCGGGGGTTCCTGCCCAGAACTTCGCCGCGGCTGTAGCCGGTAACCTTCTCGAAGGCCGGGTTTACATACTGGATGGCCCCGTCCGGGCCGGAGATAAGAATCCCATCACCGGTCTGCTCGATGGCCGCCATCAGCCGTTTCCGCGCCTCCTCCGCCTGTTTGCGCGCGGTGATATCCTGGACTGTCCCGTACAACCCTGTGGTCCGGCCCTGGGCGTCGCGCCTGGCCGCGCTCCGGGCCGAGATCCAAAGACAATGCCCTTGCGGACGGGCAAACTCCAGGTCAAGTTCGTAAGGTTCTCCGGTCCGCATGCTCGATTTTACCGCCGCATCCAGCCGTGCCGCGCTCTCGGGCGTGTACGCTTTTAAATGGGCTTCATAACCCGGTGGAGGCTGTGCCGGCTCCAGGCTGAAAAGGCGGTAATACTCCTCGGACCAGGTGATAGTATCGGTTGCGGCATCCCACTCCCAGCTGCCGACCCGCGCTAAACGCTGGGCTTCTTTTGATTTTTCTTCGCTCTCTTTGAGCGCCAGGCGGGAGGCCTCCAGCCGGCGGGCGGACTCAAGCTCCTCCAGCACTCTTTTTACCGAGGATTTAAGCGGATCGAAAAAAGAGACGCCTTTAACCAGGTAGTCGCGCGCGCCTGCCCGCAGCATGGCAACCGCGATCTCTTCGCCGCTGTGGCCGGTCATCACGATAAAAGGCGGGCATGTCTCTCCCCGGGCTTTGAAGCTTTCCACGAATTTAAGCCCGTTCTCGCCCGGAAGTTTGTAATCAAGCAGGATCAGCGCGGGTACGCTCTCTTTAATCGCGGCGCGGGCCGCCGGAGTGTCGGAGACGTGTTTTATTTCATACCCGAGGTCGGAGATGCGATCTGCCGTCAGTTTCGCGATATCCGGTTCGTCTTCCACCAGCAATATATAAGGCTTGCCTTCGCCCATTTTTATTTTTCCCCTATGCGGCGCGCCCATAAACCCTTTACCGGCCGGGCCCTCTGCGCATTAATATCATAACCTTCCGCGCCTTTGCCAGCTATACGGAATTATACGGCCTGTCATAGGTAAATTCCCCCGGCAGCCGGACCATTGGTTTGACAGGCCTCGGGGGACAGGAGCCGCGCATGCCCTTTATCGCCTGGCGGCGCTTTCTTCAGGCGCTGGCGGGGCCGGGGAGCCTGTGCCGGGCGCCGGCTTCATGGGCGGGAATTTCCTGTTGCTGCCGGATAATGTTCCTGCGCGGCGCCCGGGCGAGCAGGACGGTAAGCAGCAGAAGCATCGCAAGCAGCATCCCGCCGCAGATAGCGTACATCCAGTACGGCAGGTACCTGACCCCGGCCTGCGAGGCTGAAAAATATTCCTTAAGCGCGGTCACAAGCGCCTTCATCCTTGCGCCGGCCTCCCTGTTCTTGGACTTTAGCTGCATGGTGCCCAGCCAGTCCTGCAGGGATACCTGGAATACGCCGCCGTCCTCCAGCTTGATGGAGCCCAGCAGCTGTTCATGTTTTAATCCCAGTTTTTCAAAAGCGCTTTTCAGGGCGTCGTTGGCGGCTTCCTCGGAAACGCCGAAGCAGATGTGGCCTTTCGTGGCCAGCCAGAATATCAGCAGCAGGCCCGGGTAGAAAGCCATGCTGAGGAGGGCTATTCCGGGGGCCGACCCGAGCAGTTTCATTCCGCTCAGGAACTGCGGAAAAAAACACAGCGCGATCATGGCTAAAAGCTATTTCCCGGAATAGACGGTGACGCGCCGGGTTAGAAGTCCCCGGGCGCCCACCGCCAGCATCCCCGCCCCTGCCAGCCCGAGGGTAATAAGTATCAGCATGGGTAGTCTCCCTATCCCGCCTTGCGGAATCTTTAGAACTTGTGCCAGAGCATCTGCGTGGTCACGTCGTGGTGGAACAGGACCTCGGAAGATTTTACTATACTGCCGAGTTCTTTGGGGCTGCGGTCCGCGGCGGCCTGTTTATGGTAAACATATTTCTCGTGGGAAGCTTCGCCCATGGCCTTCTTTATGAACTCGCTGCCGCGGAATATCCGGATGGCGTCGTAGATGTTGCCCGGGAGAAAGCGCACGCGGTCGCGCTTGCTTTCGTCCTTGGTGAGCGGCTCCCCGTCGATAGCCGCGCGCAGGAGCGCGTAGATGGCCAGGTAGGGGTTGGCGTCGGGGCCTACCGAGCGTATCTCTATGCGGGCCGATCTCTCGTTCCCGGCCGGGATGCGGATCATGGCGCCGCGGTCCACGGAGGAGACCTTTATCTGGTTGGGGGCCTCGAAATGCGGGTCCAGGCGGCGGTAAGCGTTCACGCTGGAGTTGAGGATAAGGGAAAGTTCCTGGGCGTGGTTGAGTATCCTGGAGATAACGCCCCAGGCCGTCTTGGACAGCCCGTCCTCGCCGTTCTTGTCGTAGAAAACATTCTTTCCGTTCTTGAAGAAAGAGAGGTTGAGGTGCATGCCGCTGCCGTTGACCCCCGAGACGGGCTTGGGAAGGAAAGTGGCGGTCATGCCCATATTGGCGGCCACCTGCCTGCAGACAAGTTTATAGAGCTGCACCATGTCGCAGGCGCGCACCGCCCCGGCGTAGGAGAAGTTAAGCTCGAACTGGGACGGGGCCACCTCGGGGTGGTCCTTTTCGTTCTTGAAGCCCATGGCCCGCTGCGTCTCGGCGGCGGCGTCTATGAACATCTTCAGGCGGTCCATCGGCAGGGAATGGAAATAGCCGCCGGTGGAGATGAGGCTGAAACCGGTCACCTCGTTATAGGCCTGTTCGGCGCACAGGTCTTTTACCAGGAAACCTTCCACCTCGGCGGCGATATTGGCGGTGAGGCCCTTTGTTTTTTCAATTTCTTTTGAGAACTGGACCAGGCGGGCGCGGAAATCCGATTCGTAAGGGGTTTTGTCGCGGTTCAGCACGGTGCCGAAAAGTATGATCTTGCCGGGGCCGAAGACGTCGGAGGGGAGCCAGAAGATGCTGCCCCAGTCCACGCCGAGCCGGAGGTCGGATTCTTTCTGCGCCGAGAAGCCGCGGATGGAGGAGCCGTCGAAGGTGAGGTTGTCGCCGGCGCCCAGGAAGAAATTCTTGTCGTAGTCCAGCATATGGAAGCGCCCCTCTATATCGGAGAAGCAGAGCGTCACCGCTTTTATGCGTTTTTCTTCCTGCAGGTAGGCGCGGTATTTTTTTTCCAGCGCGGCCGCGGGCAGCAGTTCGGCCTCTCTTGCGGCCTCAAGGTTGAGTGTCTCCAGCTCGTCATAAGGGATCTCGAGGAAATTTT
>JAKAGP010000152.1 GCA_021825785.1 Nitrospirota bacterium | reverse complement strand
ATCAAGATAGACCGCGACACAGGGTTCAACTTCATGGACTTTGTCCTTTTCTTCCCCAGCGAGGGGAGCTGGGACAACAACCTTGGCAGGAACTACCGCGTGGAGCTGCCCGCTCCAGAAATAAAAGAGGCCGGAAAACCGGGAATGGAACCGGAGAAACCGGAGGCAAGGCATCCGGAGGCGGAAACCAAACCGGAAAAACCGGGCCGAAAGGGAAAAACCGCAGGCGGGCGGGGGCTGAAGGACAGCATGAAAAAAAACGAAAAAATTAAAAAAGTCGAGAAAGTCAAAAAAATCAAAAAAAACACCGATGATTAAACTGTCTCCGTTTAAAAATAAAAACTGCTCCCCGCCGGGCAAATTCTACGTCGTCCAGGCCCGTCCGCAGGTCCTTTAACTTTTCAACTTCGGCCAAAATAAAAATAAAAAAGGAGTTTCCCATTTTATGCAAGCCAAACAAAAGATGCACATATATAATCTTTTCCCCCTGCTTGCGGGAAAATTAAGCAACTGGGGCGGCCATATGAAGAGGGCGTCCGATATGGGCTTTAACTGGATATTCATAAACCCGATACAGGAGCTTGGCCCCTCCGGCAGCCTCTACTCCATCTCAGATTATTTCTCCATCAATCCGGCTTTTCTCAACGGAAAGAATAAAAAATCGGGGGACGAGCAGGTGAAAGACGTGGTGAAGGAGGCCCGCGAGCTTGGGCTCGGGATGATGACAGACCTTGTGATCAATCACTGCTCCACCGGGTCGGAGCTTTTGAAGACGCATCCGGAATGGTTCCAATGGGAGGCCAGGGGCAAGGTGGCGCACCCGTTTGCGTTCGAAGACGGCAAGAAAGTGGTTTGGAAGGACCTTGCAAAGTTCGATTACGGGGACCACAGAGAGGAAAGAGGGGGCAAAAAAAAGGACCTAAAGCACTTGGAAGAGCTGTTCAAGTTCTTTAAAAGCGTGGTGGAAAACCTTATCGGGATGGGGTTTGAAGGTTTCCGCTGCGACGCGGCTTACCAGGTGCCGAACCGCTTCTGGGAAAGGCTCATCCGGGAGATAAAGGAAAAACACCCGCAGGTCCTTTTCCTTGCCGAAACGCTCGGCTGCCCGCCGGACCAGACAAGGCGGACCGCCAGCGCCGGGTTCGACTACATCTTCAACAGCTCCAAATGGTGGGACCTGAAAGGCCACTGGCTCATAGAGCAGTACGCCCTTACAAGAGAGATCGCCCCCTCCATAAGCTTTCCTGAAAGCCATGACACGGAAAGGCTGGCCCAGGAGCTCGGAGGAAGCGTTGAAGGCATGAAACAGCGCTATCTTTTTTCCGCCCTTTTTTCGGCTGGGGTGATGATACCCATGGGCTTTGAATTCGGCCTTAAAAAGAAGCTCCACGTGGTAAACACCACCCCGCAGGACTGGCCCGCATCCCTGGAGGAGACGGAAATGGACCTGAGGGAGTTCATAAAAACGGTCAATGAAATAAAGGCCTCCCACACCCTGTTTGCGGAGGAGGCCCCAACCGCCATGCTCCCCTATGAAAACCCCAATGTGCTTGTGATGTGGAAGGCATCCTCACAAAGCAGCGAGGAAAGCCTCCTCATCCTGAACAAGGACTACAAGGGAAAGCAGCTCTTCCAGACGGAAGCGGTGCAGAAATTCCTCCAGGCCGGCGCGCCCGTTGTGGACATCTCTCCCGAATACCGGCTGGACTACGTGCCTTCGCCTTTTGAGTACGACCTGAGGCCGGGTCAGGGGATCTTGCTTATAACCACAAGATAAAAAACCTTGATCCTGAAGGCCCCTTAATCCGGAAGGCAATGTTACAATATACGCCATGGAAGGCGGGAACATCCTTGGGTTTGCGGCGGGCACGCTTACGACCTTTTCGCTTGTGCCTCAGGTGGTTAAGGCATGGAGATCCAGGCACACGAAGGACGTCTCCATGGGCATGTTCGTCACCCTGTGCGCCGGGCTCCTTATATGGACGGTTTACGGGTTTTCCATACACTCCCTTCCCGTTATCATCACCAACATCGTCTCCTTCGTCCTTGGCATGATCGTCATCGCGCTTAAGATCAAATACGGGTAGAAAAGTTTTCCCGCCGCATCCTTACAAAAACTGGCTCTTCAGGTAAGGGGGCGGATGGCGTGAGCGCAACGAGATGCCGCGGGCGCGTCACATAAAAGCAGCGGCATCAGAAAGACCTGGCGCGGAATACACGGCTTGCTGGCAAAAACGGGTGAGACGGCGCTTAGTGGAGCGAATGCCGTCCGCCCATACAAAAAAATCCGGGAAGAGCCCAAAAAATAAAAGCACTTTTTTTACACGTTCACCGTTTGCATCCCGGCCTCGTCATACCTCTTGCCGGCCGCCGCCTCCGGCGGGAACAGGGCGTCCATATCCGCAAGCTCCCCGTCCGTAAGGTGAATATCCAGGGCGCCTATATTTTCATCCAGATGGCCGCGCCGCGTAGTGCCGGGGACGGGGACTATGAATTCGCCCCTGGCCAGCACCCATGCAAGCGCCAGTTGGCCCGGGGTGCATTTCTTTTCCCTGGTCATCTCTTCTATTTTTGCCACCAGTTCCAGGTTGCGCTTGAAATTGCCACTCTCAAAACGCGGGTTACTGCGCCTCCAGTCGTCAGGCGCAAGGTCCTCTATGCTTTTTATCCGCCCGGTGAGAAAGCCCCGCCCCAGGGGGCTGTACGCTACAAACCCTATGCCTAATTCCTGCAATGTGCCCAATATCCCATCTTCAGGGTCCCGGCTCCAGAGCGAATACTCGCTTTGCAGCGCGGTGACAGGATATACGGAATTTGCGCGCCGGATAGTCTGGGCCGAGGCCTCGGAAAGCCCTATGTGCCTTACCTTGCCTTCGTGCACAAGAGCGGCCATCGCGCCCACGGTCTCCTCGATCGGGGTGTCGTGGTCTACACGGTGCTGGTAATAGAGGTCTATCACATCCACTCCAAGCCTCCGGAGGCTTGCTTCGCAGGCGGAACGGACATATTCGGGCCGACCGTTTATCCTGCGGCCATTCTCCCGGACTATGCCAAACTTGGTGGCCAGCACCACCTTTTCCCGCATGCCCCGAATGGCCTTGCCCACGAGCTGCTCGTTATGGCCCCTTCCGTACTGATCGGCGGTGTCCAGAAAATTTACTCCCCGTTCTATGGCGTAACGTATGGTGGCTATGGATTCCTCATCGCTGTGCCTGCCGTAGAACTCGGACATTCCCATGCACCCAAGCCCTATGGCAGAAACCTTAAGCCCCAGCTTTCCAAGTGTCCGTGTCTGCATTTTTATTTTTACCTCCTGTAAAAGATCCCTTCACCTTTTCTTCTCCTCCTCCTATGGGAGAAGGGCAGGGATGAGGGAGATCATAATGGTGTGTGTGTTTTTTTCATAGAGGGTCCCAGGCCCTTCCGTCCTTGGCAAGAAGGGCGTCCGCCAGGGCCGGCCCATTGGAACCCGCTTCATAATTCGGGAAAAAATCCTTTAAGCCAATTGATTCAGTTTTTTTTATCACCGGCGTCAGAAGTTCCCATGAGGCCTCCACCTCCTCCGCGCTTGCAAAGAGCATCTGGTCTCCCTGCATGCAGTCAAGAAGTATGCGGGCATAGTCTGCCGTGGCTATGCCCTTTAAATATATATAGTCCAGTCTGACCGGGCCAAGGCATATCCTCGATCCCGGCTGCTTTGCCTGAAGGAACAGGTCCAGTTTCTCATCGGGCTGAATGCAAAGGGTAAGCGTGTTCGGCTCTATCTTGTCCCCTGTGTATTCACGAAATATCGTGTGCGGCACCGGCTTGAAGTGGATGGATATCTCCCCCCTGCGGCTGGCCAGCCTCTTGCCTGAGCGCAGGTAAAAAGGGACCCCTCGCCACCTCCAGTTTTCCACCTCCAGCTTCAAGGCCGCATAAGTGGCGGTAGTGGATTTGGGCGACACATCCGGCTCGTTTCTATATGCCGGGACATCACCGTCCATCCTCCCTTTTCCATATTGTCCCAGCGCCAGGAATTCATCCATTCCATTCGGGTCAAGCGGTTTTATGGAGCGGAGCACCTTGGTCCTTTCACCCCTCACCCTCCCGGTTGAAAAGACGGAAGGAGGTTCCATCGCGGTAAGGGTCAGAAGATGCAGCATATGGTTCTGGAACATGTCCCTCAGCACCCCTGACTCCTCGTAATATCCCCCCCTGTGCTCGATGCCAAGCGTCTCCGCCGCGGTTATCTGCACGTGGTCTATATAATGGTTGTTCCAGACGGGCTCGAAAATGGAATTGGAAAACCTGAACATAAGTATGTTCTGAACGGTCTCCTTTGCCAGGAAATGGTCCATCCGGTATATCTGTTCCTCTTTGAAATATCCCCTCAATATGCCGTTGAGCTTTCTGGCGGATTCGAGGTCCCGCCCGAAGGGTTTTTCCACCACGATGTGTGAATAGCCCTTTTTTTCTCCGGCATCATCGGGAAAAACCTCCGTGGCCGCCCCTGCCTCGCCCAGATTTTTTATCACATCGCCGAACGCGGAGGGCGGCACCGCAAGATAAAAGATGCGGTTCCGGCAGGTCTTGTAACGTTCTTCAAGCGGGGCGCACTGCGCAAGCATCCCGCTATAAGATCCTGGCCCTTCCAGCGTCATATAATGTAACCTTCCAGCCAGCTCTTCCCATTTCCCCTCATTGAACCCGCTGACGCCCTCCCCGCTGGTAGATGCAGCGTTCCGGACCGCTTCACGCATCTGCTGCCTGAACTGTTCCGTGTTTATCTTTTGCCTTCCGGAGCCCACTATCAGGAAGTCTTCGGGCAAAAGGGAGAGCGTATTCAACTGGTACAGGGAGGGCAGTATTTTTCTTTTTGTCAGATCGCCGGTGGCCCCGAAGATAAACAGGTTGAAAGGTTTAGGGCGCTCGAATTCGCAGCTGGCCGCTTGCGGCCCGGCTTCCAATACGGTTGAAACGGCCATAAAAAAATACCTCCATCACAACACAATATCTTGATTTTCTATAGGCTATCACCTGGGGAAGCGGAGTCAAGACGCCTGTTAGTGGAGACAGCCGTTATCCTGTCTCTTATTCCCACTGCAGCTTGTAAAGCACATCGCCGCCGGTCTCCGTCCCGGACTCCGTCTGTATCAGCCAGTCCCTGGTTATCCGGTACCGGACCCTGAACACGTTCTCCGGCTCAAAGATGCCCACCCCGTAGGCCACATACAAGCGCGGCGATAGATAACGGCCCAGAAAGAGCGTGGCCTGCTCCTGCCCTGTTGCAGTCTTGGGAGGGGTCTTTTCCACCGATGCCTTGATACCAAAAAGCGCCCCTATCTTGTTGGCGATGAGCGCCCCTCCGGCTAGCCCCAATGAGGTGGCGGCGCCATAAAGCAGGTTCCCCTGCGAACCGGAGGCAGAGTTGACCGGTTT
>JAKAGP010000151.1 GCA_021825785.1 Nitrospirota bacterium | reverse complement strand
GTCTATCGCTATCCGCAGCAGGTAGTCCTTAATTTCGACTGTTTTTATGGTGGCTGCCTCCGCGCGGCAGGAATTCACCGCAGGGAAGGGCCCCAGCGCCAGCAGCGCTGCTGCTATGAAAAAAAGGACTAATGTTTGTTTCAGTTTTACGGCTCTCATCTTTATTCCTCCTGCTTGCGGAGCTTCAGTATTATTTTATGGGCGGAGCGTCTCCCCTTGAAATCAGCCGTGGTCTCTCTCACCACGATGTAATCCCGGCCGATCTTTGTCACTCTCCCGCCGTTGATCCCGACTTTTGCGCCTACGTTCAGAATGTAATCCTTGCCGTTGGGCAGCCTTACCAGCGCATAGGAGGGCAACCCCGCCCTGGTAACGACCGCCTCCAGCATGAAGTCCGATACCGCGTACTGCTCAAGAGGCGGGCGGCCAAGGACGCTCTTTTTCTTCTGCGCCTGCTGGGCGGTGTATATGAGGGACAAAAAGGGGTCCCGCCTGCCGCCTGACTGGTATGTATATGTCTCGTCTTCAGGGTTTTTCTGCGGCTGGGGCGTGTTCTGGAGCTGGCCCTGTCCCGTCTTCTGTAAGGCGGTATTCTGCACAGGGGCTTTGTCCGCCCCATGTGCCGGGCAGGAGAGCGCCGCCAGGAAAGGCAGGGCAAGCGCCGCGCCTAACGCAGGGGTAAGGAGAAAATGAAAAAGCTTTTTCTTTTTTGTTTTTGCCGTCTGCGCTGGCATTATTTGGACAGCCCCCCGGGCTCCGCCGCCGTGAAGGTAAGTGCCGTGAAACTTATGTTCAATATGGCCTCGTTGCCGTTTGGCCTGGGGCCGCTCATGGTAATGTCCGCGATGTTCACGATGCGCTTGAGGCTGGTCAGGGCGCTGAAGAAATTGCCCAGGCGGTGATAGCTGCCCGTCATGGCGACGTTTACCGGCACCTCCCACACTATTTTGCTTGGGTGGAGTTTCCTCACGCCGGGCTTCCAGGATATTATCTGCAGCCCCGCGCGCATACCCGCGTCCGAGACCTGGGCCAGCAATTGCGAGACCTCTTTTTCCTCCGGCAGCTGCTCGCCCAAGGCCTGAAGCCGCTCTCTGAGCATTGCATTTTCCTGCTTGAGCAAATTCAATTTGGAGGCCATTCCTTCGGTCCTGGCTATTTCGTCTTCCTGGGCCGATATGGCGGCCGTCTGCGCCTTTATCTGTCTGTTCTTGGGGACAAGCAGAAGCAGCGTGAAAATTATCGAGTAAATCAGCGCCGGCACAACGATAACGGCGATGCGCGCAGGCTTCCCAAGGGTCTCGAGGTTTTTGATCTTAGCCATTCCCCTTCACCTTCATGGTCAGGCTGAAACTGTAGGCCTCCACCCCGCTGATCGAGGTCTTGGATGTGCCTATAAGGTATACATCGGTAAAAAGCGAAGAAGCCTTTAGGGTCTGCACGAACTGCACTATGTCGTCGTTGGTGTATCCGAAGCCGCTCATCTGGATATTATCGGAGATGGCGCCCCCAGCCGGCTGTGCGGTTTTGGGGCCCCTTTGTACCTTTGCCGGGAGCGCCGGCGCAGGAGATATGTTCAGCGAATTGAGCCAGACCCCGTCAGTAAGCCTGGTGCTTATCTCATCCAGTATCTTTACCGGGAGGGCCTGGTTTTGCCTCAACTGCTCGATTATCTGCTTTCTTTCCTTGAACTTGGTGTTTAATTTTTCGAAGTTCTGGACTTCAGCGATCTTCGATTGAAGCATCGCTATCTTGTTGTCGTTGCCGGCCTTCTGCTGCGCCAGCGAGGAGAGCCTGCCCTTCATTGAATAATCGAAATAGAAGGTCACGATAATTGCCAGGAGAAGGAGGCCAAGGCCGGCCGTGATGAAAGAAGGGACCTTCTTTCCCTTTTTCCGCCTCTTGTGCTGCAGGAGGTTAATTCTTATCATCTGTCGTCGGGCCTTCTCATGGCAAGGCCCACCGCCACCCCGGCTATAGGCCCGATTTCCTCCAGCATCGCCCTGTCAAACCTCTTGGGTATGGAGACGTTCCTGAACGGTTCGGCGAGACTGACCTCAACCCCGGTCTTTTTGGCCAGGGCCTTCGGGAAATCCCTGAGGAGGGCGCCGCCCCCGGAGAGTATGACCTTATTGGTCTCTTCGTGCATGGTGGTGGTCTGGAAATATTCCAGAGAGCGCGAGATCTCCACCAATATCTCCTCGTAGGCCGCAAGCATCACCTCAAAAGCGGCTTCGGGGCTTGTCCCTTCAGCCTCTTCTCCCCTCAGCAGCTTCTCCGCGTTTTCATATGTCAGGTGAAATTCTTTTTGCAGCGCCTCGGTCACGGTATTTGCGCCTACGGAGCTGTCCCTGGTGAAAACGGATATCCCATTTTTTACAACGTTCAAATTGATGGTGCGCGACCCCAGGTTTATCAGGGCTATGTTCCGGCCCGCCTCTATCTCGTAGTTCATCTCATGCATGTTGCTCAGGGCGAAGGCGTTTATATCGACAGCGGCTGGAACAAGCCCGGCTTCCCTAACCACCGTGACATATTCATTGATAATGTCTTTTTTGACGGCCACAAGCATTACGTCCATCTGCCCCGGCTCCTCTTTGGGGCCAAGTATCTGGAAATCCACACTGACATCCTCGATATCAAATGGCACGTACTGCTCAGCCTCGAACTTGATCGATTCCTCAAGCTCCTCTTCGGTCATCTCCGGCAGGGATATGCGCCTTATTATCACGGAGGCATGGCCCGCAATGCCGATAATCGCGTTCTTTGTCTTTATCCTGGCTTTTTTGACGAGCTGCCTTAAGGCTTCCACCAAACGGATGGAATCTATGATGGAGCCGTCCACGATGAGCTCCGGAGGCAGGTGCACCATATCGAAAAGCTCCAACTCGTATCCGCCCCGCTTCTCTTTAAGCTGAACAGCTTTAATATAACTGGAGCCGATGTCGAGCCCGAAGGATGTCTTGCCCCCTAAAAACATATGCTTATATTTACAGAAAAAAATTTAAAAGTCAACAATTGTCAATATTTTATACGGGCTTCAAATCGGTTAATTAATATTTTAGTTTAAAGTTGGCTGGGAAGGCCCTATTTTTAAGTGATTTTTATCACAATATGCGGCCTAACGCTCTTTGGCGGCTTGACTCTTTGCTTTTTTGTGGGCTTTAATAGACTGATGAGAAAAATCCTTTACTTGGCGTTCCCGTTTTTCATGGTTCTGCTGGTTTTGTCCGCATGCGCAAAAAAACAGATAGTAAAGGACCAGCCATTCAATGCGGGCAATTCGTTTGCCAGGGCTAACGCCCTTTTTGATAAAAAGGACTATGACAAGGCGATAAAGCTTTTTATGGTCGTAAAGACCAGGGACGCCTCCGGCCAGATAGCCCCCCTTGCAGCCCTGAGGATAGGGGACTGCTACCAAAAACAGGATGAGCCGGACACTGCCATAGAGGCATACAGGAAATTCCTGGCAATGTACCCGGACCACATGTATGCGCCTTATGCCCAGTACCAGATCGCGATGATCTATTTCAGCCAGGTGCAGGGATATGACAGAGGTTATGGAGCGGCAAAAAAGGCGCTTGACGAGTTCCGCAGGCTGGAGGCCCTCTATCCGAGGAACCCCTACAAGGACTCGGTGGATATGCATATAAGCAGGTGCAGGTACATAATGGCCCGCTACGAGTTAATGGTGGGCGATTTTTATTTTGATAAAAGGGCTTACCGGGGGGCGCTGGGACGGTTCGAGGGGATCATGGCGGATTATCCCGATTTCGTCAAGATGCCGGAAGTGTATTATCGCGCGGCTTTCTCCTGTCAGGTTCTGGGAGACAAAGCCAAGGCCGGACTTTTCCTCTCGCAGTTGGAAAAGAACTGGCCGGACAGCGTTTATGCGGCCAAAGTCAAAAAAAATCCCATCCTGGAAGCCCTGTACACCGGCAAATCGTATATCGGAAAATCGGATACCGGGAAATCTGCTGAAAACAAGAAGTAATTGTCCGGACACAATAAAGATTTTGTCCTCCTGGAACAAAAATGTCCCTCTACCCGGCTTTCCTTGATCTGAAGGGGAAAAAATGTATCGTCGTGGGCGGCGGGAGGGTCGCCCAGAGGAAGGTTGGGCCTCTCCTCAGGGCAGGCGCCCTGGTATGGGTCTATAGCCCACGGCTTACCCCCGTCCTGTCCAGACTGAATGAAAATGGTCTTATCAGGCATTTTCCGCGGGGTTGCGGCAAGAATGAGTTGAAGGGGGCCTTCCTTGTCTTTTCCGCCACGGACAGTCACGCGGAAAATGAAAAGATAGCCTCACTGGCGCACGGTTTGGGCATTCCCGTGAACGTGGCCTCCGGGGAAGCCCGGTCCAGCTTCATCGTGCCTTCGGTCGTAAGGAGGGGGCCTCTCATGATAGCTGTAAGCACGTCCGGCGCAAGCCCCGCGATGAGCAAGTCCATACGGCTGGAGATCCGAAAATTCTACGGGACTCAATTTTCAGGTTATTTAAAGGGGCTCTCCAGGCTCAGGCAAAAGGCCCTCAAAGACAAAGACCTTTCCCCCGCCTCGAGAAAACGCCTCTTCAAGAGGCTGGCTTCTTTTGATATAATCAAACGTATAAGGGCGGGGGAGATAAGCTCCCCGGAAGACGCGCTGTAAGGTTTTAACTTTCCCCCTTTTTCTTTCTCAAAGCAAAGTAAAGCAAAAAACAAAAATCTTAAAAACGGTAAAAGGGCCAAAAAAGGAGGTCCACATGATGAACAGGAAAAGCGCTGGCGGCATGTTAGTTTCATTCACTCTTGGAGGGCTGCTTGGAGCCGGGGTGGCTCTGTTGTTTGCTCCGCGTTCCGGGGAAAAAACCAGGAGGAAGATACTTACCACCCTGGACGACGCCAGGGAAGGCATCTCGGGTTATGCCGGGCGCGTAAAGGCGAAGTTCGTTTAGTTTTTTTCTGTCTTGTTCTGCCTTAAAGCGGGGGGGCGGTGGCTGCCGAAGTGATGGCCCAGAACCCTTTCCAGGTTCATGGCCACCGAGCCCTTCGCGTTTATTATGAACATATCGTCCCCGATCCGGAAAAGCTCCTTGTAAAGTCTTGCCGGGCGCGGTCCTGAAGGCGGCAGGGCTTCTTCGAACATGGGGACTATCTTGTCCTTCATCCTCAGTTCGGTGTCCATGAAAAATACCGAGATGTCCGGGGCAAGTCCCCTGGCCCTTTCCAGAAAGGCCCTTATCTCGCTGGGATATATCTGTTTCGGAGGAGAGGACTTTACCTCCATATATAAAAGCATCCCGTCCACCCTTGCCAGCACGTCATAGTCTCCGCCCACCCCCTGTCCGGAGCCGGATTTTTTTTTGAGTTTTACGCCCCATTCGGCCTGGGCCTGGAACTCATGAAGCAGGACTTGGGCGGTGAACCACTCAAGCGTCGTCCCGAAACTTTTTACCTCCCGGAGGCTGCCGGGGCGAATGCC
>JAKAGP010000150.1 GCA_021825785.1 Nitrospirota bacterium | reverse complement strand
CGCCATTTTCCTCAGGCATCCTCAGGTCGGTGAACATGAGGTCGAACCTCTCACTGGAGAGGGCCCGGACGGCCTCCGCGGCGCTGGAAACCGATACAATCTTGTGTCCGAGACGCGATAGCGCCCTCTCGAGGAACCACCTGACGAGCTGTTCGTCATCTACAATTAGGATATTCATTCCGGTATATTAGATTGGTTGCAGCAAAAAGCGTGCTATATTTCGAAACTCTTTTTTTTAATAATCCAGTTTTATTCTTTATCAGGAAGAAAACCGAATTTCTGCATCCGGTAACGGAGCGTGTCTCTCGTCAGATTAAGCAGTTTGGCGGCTTTCGTCTGATTGCCCCTGGTAGTATCCAGGGCCTGTCTTATAAGTTCCTTTTCGACCTTTTCGATGTCCAGCCCCCCGGCGGGCAGTTTTACATCCACATCATTGTTTTCCGCGCCATCGGAGTTGTCGGAGCAGAGTTCAAGCGGCAGGTGCTCCGGCAGTATCAACTCCTCGTTTTCGAGTATCATGGCCCTTTCTATCACGTTTTTCAGCTCCCGCACATTGCCGGGCCAGTGGTATTCGAGGAAAAGGGTCTCCGTGTCCCTGGAAAGGCCCTTTACGTTCTTCCTGAATTCGCGGTTGAAGGTGTCTATGAAATAGCGGGCCAGAAGCAGGATGTCTTCGCCGCGCTCCCTCAGGGGCGGCAGGTGTATCGGGACGACCTTCAGCCTGTAGTAGAGGTCCTCCCGGAAATTCCCCTTCTTCACTTCCTCATCGAGCGATTTGTTTGTGGCGGCTATTATGCGCAGGTCGACTTCTATGTCCTTTATCCCCCCCACGCGCTTGAAGGCCTTGTTCTCGAGCACCTTCAGGAGCTTGGCCTGGGTGTTGAGCCTCATGTCAGCGATTTCGTCCAGGTATATCGTGCCCCTGTCGGCAAGCTCGAAGAGCCCTTTTTTCATCGCCCTGGCATCCGTGAAGGCGCCTTTTTCATAACCGAAGAGCTCGCTTTCGATAAGGTTTTCCGGCAAGGCCGTGCAGTTTATCTCTATGAAGGGCTTTTCCATGCGGGCGCTCTGGTAATGGATGACCTTGGCGACCAGATCCTTGCCCGAGCCGCTCTCCCCCTGCATAAGGACCGTGGTGGCATCGCTTCTGGAGACCTTCTCTATCAGCCCGAGGATCTTTTTTACCGGGGCAGACTGCCCGATGATGCTTTCGAAGCCGTACCGTGAGCTGAGTTGGGAGCGGAACTGGGAGACCTCCTTCCTCAGGGTGCAGGTCTCAAGCGCCTTTTGTATGATGATCTTGAGCTTGTCCATATTGAAGGGTTTTTCGACGAAATCATGGGCGCCGAGCTTTATGGTCTTTACTGCCGTCTGGACGTCTCCGAAGGCCGTTATCATTATGACAACGGCGTCCTTGTTTATCTCCTTGAGCCCTTCAAGCACGGTTATGCCGGATATGTCCGGCAGGTGGATGTCCAGGAGCGTTATATCGGGGGACTCCTCCCGGAACACGGTGAGGCCGTCCAGCCCTTTTTCCGCGGTTATTACCTGATAGCCGTCCTTTGAGAGGTTCTGTTCAAGGGACCACCTGAGGAGTTTTTCGTCGTCAATTACAAGTATCTTTGTCTTAGCCATCTTTCCGGGACGCTGCCATGCGGCTTTGCATTATAACATGAAAAGTGCTCCCCAAGCCGGGCCGGCTCTCGACCTCGATCCGGCCGCCGTGCTCTTCAACGATATTCTTGCTGATGGCAAGCCCCAGGCCCGAACCCGAATGTTTCGTCGTAAAAAAGGGCTTGAAGATGTGCTCCAGGGAATCGGCCGGTATGCCCATGCCGGTGTCCGAAATCCGGACCTCCACCTCTTCGCCGGCGCCAGGCAGGATCTCGACGGAAAGCACCCCTCCGCTTGGCATGGAGCGCAGGCAGTTCTGGAAGATATTGAAAAAGACCTGCTGCATCTGCTCCGGGTCCGCCTCGATGACGGCGGGCGCAGCGGCCATGGAGGGCATTACTATCTGCACGCCCTGCGAGTCGGCCTGTTTTTCCGTGAGCCTCCTGGCGCGCTCGACGACCGAGAGGAGGTCCATATTCACCGGGCGCAGTATGGGGGGCCTCGCGTAGGCAAGCAGGTTCCTTACGGATTGGTCGAGGCGGTCTATCTCGCCCAGGACGTCATTTATAATCTCTTTTCTGGGGTCATTTCCGGGGATGTCCTCGGCAAAAACCTGTATGGCCCCGCTGATGCCCGCCAGCGGATTTTTGATCTCATGCGCCACGGCCGCCGCCAGCTCTCCAAGGGTGGCCATCTTTTCCATCTTCGCCACCGTCTCGGCCGAACGGCTTTCAAATTCCGCCTTCATCCGCCTGAAATTCCCGAATACATGGTTTAAGTCCGCGCAGAGCCTGCCAAGCTCGTCCGGGCCCCGGTAATCCATGCCCCGGGCCCCTTCCGGCCGCCCATCGCGGAATTTTACGGTAAAATCCCCTCCGGCGGCCGCCTTCGCGCTCTTTTGTATGGACTTCAGAGGTTTGTCCACAAAGCGGATATAAAAGAGCGACAGCGGCATGAATATGAGCAGAAAGCCCGCCCCGAAGGAAATCATGGCCCTGTTTTTAAGCGCGCGGAGCCTGTCGGCCGCCTCCTGGTTTACAAGCTCCACGTTCAGCACCGCAAGTATCTCTTTTTCAGCGCCATGGCAGCCCTGGCAGGGCTTGTTGTTGTATATGGGGACGAACATCGATAGCGGGATTCCCCGGCCGTCCATGACGATCTTTCTCTCGAGGGGCGGGTTTTTCATGACGTAATTGTCCTCCGAGGCCATGGTGGAGGAGATGATCTTGCCGCTGTCCGGGTTTATGAGGCGCATTACCTTGAGGTTTTCGGTCATGCCGGCCGTGATGAAATTCCTGAACAGGCTCTCGTTGCCGCTCGTCATCACGGTCGTCAGGCCGCTTTTGACCACCTCCGTAATATTGGAGAGACTGCGGGAGTAGCCTTCGATTATGCGGTGGCGACCGTAGGCGTAGCCCTGGTAATTGAGAAATCCCAGGACGGCCAGAAGCAGGCCGCCCGCGGCCAGCAGAAATCTGCCTTTCAGGCTCGAACGGATAGCCCTCTTTTCTCTACCGGCTCCCATAGGAGTGCAGCCCGCTTAAAAGCAGATTGACCCCGAGGTACGTGAATATAACCGCCACGAAACCCATTACGGCGACCACCGAGATCTTGTGCCCGCGCCATCCCCTCAGGAACCGCGCGTGCAGATAGAATGCGTAGATGAACCAGGTTATGAGGGACCAGGTCTCCTTGGGGTCCCAGCTCCAGTAAACACCCCATGCCTGGTCGGCCCAGATGGCCCCGAATATGAGGCCGCCAAGGGTGAAAATCGGAAAGCCTATGGCCACGGCCTTGTAGGTTATCTCATCGAGCGTCGCGGGCTGGAGCTTAAAACCTTCGATTATCCTCTTGAGGGCCCCCCCATACCTCCATGTCAGGAATATGATCAGGATCGTGGCCAGATAGCTTACCAGCCGCATGGAAGCCTCGGGGTTTTTGTAGGTGCTTTTGAAGAGGAAGCTTTTTATGAATTCCTCAGAGCCCGGCGCCAGGCCCGCCGCCTTGAACCTTATGAAGTCAAGCACCATGGCCATAAGCACCGCAAGGAACACACCCAGCGTCACTGTCCAGAACGCGTAGGCGCCTTCTCCGCGCTTTGTGGTGGCTATCAGGTACATGAGCCCCGTGCTGAAGGAGAGGGCAAAGGCCGAATAGGAGATAAAAGAGAGCGTCACGTGGGCCAGAAGCCAGTTGCTCTGCAGGGCCGGCACCAGGGGCTCTATCTGCGTGGACATACCCGAGAGGCTTATGAACAGCAGGGCAAGGGCAGCCACCGGAGTCACGAAGGCGCCGAAGGAGCGGTTTTTATAGCGGAACTCCACTATCAGGTAGCCCAGTATGAGGCACCATACGAAAAAGACCAGCGATTCATAGAGGTTTGTAAGCGGTATGGAGCGCAAAAGCCCCATGCCGGAGATCTGGTAGAATTCCTTCCATCTAAGCAGTATCGCCAGGGTCTGCGAGGCGAAGCCGAACATGGTCAGACCACTCGCCGTGACCCCGATCGCCTTCTTCCTGAAGCCGATATAGGTTATGTAGACCACCATTGCCAGGATGTATGCCATAGTGGAAAGGCCGAAAAATAACGAGCTTTCCAATTCTATTTACCTCCTTTTTCCAATTCGAGGGCGAGTTTTTCGACGGTCCTTTCGAATGCCTGCCTGTTTTTGTTGGAAGTGGCCGCAATCATGAGGCGCGTGCCCTTCTTTTTTTGCTCGGGCTCAAGGCGAATCCATATCTTCTTGTGGCTCATGAAAAAAGCCACCATAAGGCCGAGCGCCAGGGTTATGCAGCCCAGATAGACGATCCACACGCCGGGGTCTTTTCTGACCTGCAGCCCCGTGTACTGGACGCCCCAGAAATCCTTCAGGCCCACGGTGCTGCCGTCCGGCAGGCTCCAGGTCTCCGGATATCTCTGGGCTATCCATTTGGACACCCCGGGCCCTTTGCCGTCCGTTATCTCGACCCTGACGGCGGGGTTTGTCATCATCTGCGAGTACGTTATGGCTTTCCCGGAATCGTCGAAGGCCAGCGCCGGATTGAACTCCGCCAGCTTCACCGTCTCCTCGGTGCCCGGTATCTGGAAGCTCTGGCCGATCTTAAGCCGCTCCGTCACGGACTGCCCGTTCGGGGATTTCACATCGAGCTCGGCTATGCCGTTTGACAGGTCGTCCATGAGGCCGTAGCTTGACTGATAGAACGTAACGCCATGGTATTTAAGCGGATGGTTCACCTCAACCCACTTGGTGAGGACCGGCTTGCCGTGATCAATCACCGTAAGCAGGCTCCTGTATGCCTTCGGCATATCGCTCTGCCCGTAGTATTTGACCTCGAATTGCTGGCAGAGCACCTGGAAATTAAGGGGGATAAGCCCCGCCTGCTCCATGCCCTTTTTGAAGCTGGCCGCATCCTCGCCTGCGGCCCTGGCGGCCTGGTTGATGTCGCCCCCCGCGGAGTCCAGCGCGCCCATCAGGTTCGCCCTTACGGCGTTTTCCGCCTGGTCGGAGAGATCGACGGAACGGGAAAAGACGACGTTTGTGGAGTAGCCCTCGGGCAGGTTCAACATCGCGTTGAAACCGAAGAAGATGCCCGATACGGCCCCGATCATGATTATGAGGATGCTGAAATGCGTGATAAAGACACCCGAACGGCTCCAGGCGTGCTTCTGCGCGAAAAGCTCGACCGCGCCGTCCCCCTCTTCATGCCTGGCCGCCCTGAAACCGATGGATTTCATCCCGGCGGCGGCCTTCCGCTCGATCTCCTCCGGGCTCCCCTGTAACCTGAATTCCGCCTTTATGGGCATCTTCATCATCTGCTCCGCCGCCAGCGGCTTTACCGGGGCCCGCATGATGCGCCAGATGGCCGGG
>JAKAGP010000149.1 GCA_021825785.1 Nitrospirota bacterium | reverse complement strand
CTCGAAGGGGCCGATGGATACGGTTTCTCTTGGCCTTACCGGGTGCATTTCGGCTTCTACCTTGTATTCCTTAAGCTTCTCTTTAATCAGTCCCAGGGTGAGCCGCGTGGCGTAGATGGGGGCCTGCACGCTCCTGAGCAGAAACGGGAGCGCCCCGGTATGGTCTTCATGCCCGTGCGTGATTATTATCGCCTTAACTTTCTCTTTGTTTTCTACAAGGTAGGAAAAGTCCGGGATAACGAAATCGATGCCAAGCATGTCTTCTTCCGGGAACATGAGACCAGAGTCTATGACTAAAATTGACTCGCCGTACTGGAGGGCCATCATATTGAGCCCTCCGATTTCTTCCAGCCCGCCTAGCGGTATCAATAAGAGCGGCTCAGACAAAAATTCTACCTCCTGATAAAAAGAACGTCATCTAAGAATGGGCCATCAGCAGTTTTTCGAGGAGCGCTTTTCCCGAATAAAGCCTGTTTTCCGCCTGTTCGAAAATAACACTCCTGGGCCCGTCCATGACCTCATCCGTTATTTCTTCTCCGCGGTGCGCGGGCAGGCAATGCATGACGATGGCATCCGGTTTTGCACAGGAAAGCAGCGCGTCATTGATCTGGTAATTTTTGAACCTGTCTTTTTTGCCATCGGACTTTTTCTCCTGGCCCATACTGACCCATACATCCGTATAAATGACGTCGGATCTTCCCGCCGCTTCCTTGGGATCGCGGAGCACCACTATCTCATTTTTACCTGGGCTTTTCATCGCTTTTTCGAGCACAAGCGGGTCGGGCTCGAACCCTTCCGGGCAAGCGATGGAAAGGTCCATTTTCAGCATGGAAGCCCCCTCTAGAAGAGAATTGGCAACGTTGTTGCCGTCGCCTATATAGGCAACCTTCAGGCCTTCCAGCCTGCCTTTTTTCTCCAGCATGGTCATGAGGTCCGCAAGCCCCTGGCACGGATGATGCCTGTCCGTAAGGCCGTTAATTACCGGCACCCGGGAATATTTCGCGAACTCCTCCACCCGCTCGTGCTCAAAGGTCCGGATGATAATGGCATCCATATAGGACGACAGCACGCGTGCCGTGTCTCCGGCGGTTTCGCCCCTGCCAAGCTGTATATCATTCGGGTTCATATAGATGGAATGTGCGCCAAGCTGGTAAATGGCCGCCTCGAAAGAGACCCTGGTGCGGGTGGAGGCCTTTTCAAACATGAGCCCCACGCTTCTGCCTGCAAGGGGGGCGCCAGCCGGAGCACTCGTTTTTTTCATCTCTATGGCCCTGTCCAGCAGACTGAGTATCTCCGCCTTATTAAAATCCGCGAGTGTCAGAAAATCTCTTTTCATTTCTATCAGCTGGCTCCCTTAAAGCTTTTTTAGGACTTCAGAAAGGATACTGACGGCCTGATCGATATCCGGTTCCTGCACCGTGATGGGCGGCATGAACCTGAGCACGTTATCAGCGGTGCAGTTTATGAGAAGGCCATTTTCAATGCATGCCCTGACGACGGCGGCGCACGGGCGCGAAAGTTCCAATGCCTGAAGCAGTCCGATCCCCCTCGCGCCAAGGGCCAGTCCCGGGAATGCGTTTATCAGTTCCGAAAGCCTCTTTGAAAGATGAGCGCCCATCCGTTTGCAGTTTTCAAGCAAGTATTGATTGTCTTCCAGTATGGTCTGAATGGTCGCTATCGCGGCGGCGCACACAAGCGGGTTTCCGCCGAATGTGGCCGCGTGCGTTCCGGGGGTAAAGGCACGGGCCACCTTCCCGGTGCCAAGCACCGCCCCTATCGGCACACCTCCGCCCAAGCCCTTGGCAAGGGTCATGATATCCGGTTTTATTCCAAAATGCTTATAGGCGAAGAGTTCGCCCGTCCTGCCCATTCCGGTCTGTACCTCGTCCAGTATAAGGAGCGCCCCGGAAGTGTCGCATATCTCTCTTACATGCCTGAAATAATCCGGTGGAGGCACCCTTACGCCGCCTTCGGCCTGGATGGGCTCAAGGAGAACGGCGCATGTTTTTTTGGGGGACACCGCTTTTTTCAGCGCCTCCACGTCCCCGAAAGGCACATGGATGAAACCCGGCAACATCGGCTCGAATCCCGCATGAAATTTGCTCTGGCCGGTGGCCGAAAGGGCCCCGTAAGTCCTTCCGTGAAAGGAGTTCAGCGCCGTGACGATCTCGTATTTCCCCTCGCCGTAAGCTCCTCGGGCGTATTTTCTGGCCAGTTTTATTGCCCCTTCGTTGGCCTCCGCGCCGGAGTTGCAGAAAAATACCTTGTCCGCAAATGAATGCTCCACCAGCAGGCGCGCGAGCTTTACCTGGTTCTCTATAAAATAAAGGTTTGAAATATGGATGAGCCTTTGGGCCTGCTTTTGAATAGCCACAACTACTTTAGGATGGCAATGGCCCAGTACATTGACCGCTATGCCGCCCACAAAGTCGATATATTCCCGGTCATCCGCGCCCCAGACCCTCACTCCCCTGCCCTTCCTGGGGGCCACCGGGAGGCGTCCGTAAGTGTCCATCAGGTAACGCGCGGATTCTTCCAGAATCTTGTCCATTTCCATAAGCCTTAATAGTATCCGAAATGGCCGTAAAAAGCAAATTTCGCTTTGACAACAATACCTTAGATAGTGTTATAATCAACTCTCATGAAGATCGCGGTAACCGGAAAAGGGGGGGTTGGGAAGACTACCCTTTCGGCCACTCTGGCCTGGCTTTTCGCCGGGGAAGGCAAAAAAGTGCTTGCCATCGACGCGGACCCGGACGCCAATCTGGCCGCCGCCCTTGGAGCGCCGGCCGATGCGTTAAAGGGGCTCAGGCCCATTGCCGAGATGACCTCGCTGATAGAGGAAAGGACGGGCGCTAAACCTGGGGCTCCGGGGGGAGTGTACAAGCTGAACCCCAGGGTGGACGACATACCGGAGGAGTTCGGCTTAAGGCTCGGAAACAATATCATACTGCTTGCCACCGGGAAATCGAAGGAAGCGGCCTCCGGCTGTTTCTGCCCGGAAAACGTGTTGCTGAGAAGGCTTTTGAAACATCTTGTGACCGAAAGGGACGAGGTGGTAGTCATAGATATGGAAGCGGGTATCGAACACCTGACGAGGGGGACCGCACAGGGAGTGGACGCCTTCATTGTGGTCGTGGAACCAGGGCAAAGGAGTCTTCAGACGGCGCGGGCCGTCCAGGAGATGGCGAAGGACCTCGGGGTTAAAAAGGTCTACGCCGTGGCAAACAAGATAAAGTCCGAAAGCGATGTCGAGTTCGTTAAAAACGGGATCGGCGTGCCGCTCATTGGGGCCATAAGCTACGACCCCCTGGTAGTGGAAGCGGATATTCAGGGGCAGGCCCCGTTCAAGCTATCCGAAAGGCTCGTGCGGGAAGTCCGTCTTATAAAAGAACAGATCGCCTAAAGACCGCATGCGCCCTTCAGGTGAAATTTTATTTATGACAAAAAAAGATATAAGGGCGATCGTACTAAAAAAAAGAGGATTGATAAGCCCCGCTGAAAAAGCCGGTAAGGACCGCGCCATAATGCAGCGGCTTCTTGGCATGGATACCGTGAAGGACGCAAAAACTGTTGTCCTGTATGCGTCATTCAAAAGCGAGGCGGATACTTTTCTTCTTATGGATGAGATGCTCAAGTCCGGCAAAAAAATGATACTGCCCAGGGTCGAGGGCTCGGAGTTGGGGCTTTATGAAATAAAGGACCCGGCTAAAGAGCTTGCCCCCGGGATGATGGGTATACTTGAACCGGCAACAGGTGATGACCGGAAAGATTCCTGTAGGGCGGATATAAACGAAGCGGATATTGTAATAGTTCCCGGAGTGGCCTTCGACATTGCCGGAGGCAGGCTGGGCTATGGGAAAGGCTATTATGACAAACTTCTTGCCCGCCGCAAAAGGAGCATCCCTCTGATAGCCCTTTCTTACGAGGAACAGATTTGGGAAGGCCGTCTGCCGCTTGACCCTCATGACGTAAAAATGGATTGTGTCGTAACCGATAAAAGAGAGATATGGACGGATGGAAAAAGATAAAAAAAACAAAAAAAGCAAAAAAGACAATAAGATGGACCTTGAAAAGATAAAAAAAGCGGTGACACTCCTTCTTGAAGGCATCGGGGAAGACCCAGGAAGGCCAGGACTACTGAAAACGCCGGAGCGGGTCGCCAAGATGTACGAGGAGATATTCTCGGGGCTTGAAACGAAAAAAGACTCGGAAGAGATACTCAACCCCATTGAAGGCGAATCCCATGATGAGATGGTCCTTTTGAAGGACATCCCTTTTTATTCGGTCTGCGAACACCACCTTCTGCCTTTTTTTGGCAGGGCGCACATCGCCTACATCCCCGATGGAAGGATAGTCGGACTGAGCGACCTGGCGAAGGCCCTTGAGTATTTTGCCAAGCGCCCCCAGGTGCAGGAGAGGCTTACCTCTCAGCTTGCCGATATGATAATGAGCGCCATCAAGCCAAAAGGCGCCATGGTGATAATAGATGCCGAGCACCTGTGCATGAATATGCGGGGGATAAAAAAGCCGGGCTCAAGGACCGTTACGTCCGCTGTCCGGGGGATATTCAGAAGCAGGGCCACAACAAGGGAAGAGATGCTGGCGCTGGTAGGGAAAAAAGAATTTTAGTTTAGTTTAATTTGATCTGAAAATTTTTCAAAAAATCTGAACAGGGCCTATCTCAAAATTGATTCTGAAGCAATTTTGAGATAGGTCCTTAATAAAATCAAGGAGGTCTTTTCAGGCATGGGGGCAAAGATCATAAGCGGCACGGAAATAGCCGCTCAGATAAGGGCGGAATTAAAGCAGGAAGTCGACCGCATGAAAGAACAGCACGGGGTTGTCCCTGGCCTTGTGACCATACTCGTGGGCGAAAATCCCGCATCGGTAAGCTACGTTACGGGCAAGCAGAAGACAGCACACGAACTGGGTTTTCATTCCATTCAGGATAGCCAGCCGGCTGA
The DNA here is from genome assembly GCA_021825785.1 of Nitrospirota bacterium. The sequence goes on along the minus strand of JAKAGP010000149.1, from coordinate 537 downwards.
CATCTCCGAGGCCGATCTTCTGGCCCTCGTGGAAAAATATAACAAAGACCCAAAGATTCACGGCATTCTGGTACAACTGCCTATTCCAAAGCACATCAATGAAAAAAAGGTCTTAACCGCGATAGACCCGGACAAGGACGTGGACTGCTTTCACCCCGTCAATGTCGGCCGCCTGGTGATTGGCGGCCCAGAGGCAAGGTTCAAGCCCTGCACGCCCGCGGGCATTCAGGAGTTGATCGTGCGCTCCGGGTTTGATACCAACGGGGCCGAGGTCGTCGTGGTCGGAAGGTCCAATATCGTAGGCAAGCCCATCGCCCTTATAATGATGCAGAAGGACAAAGGCGCGAACTCCACAGTTACGGTCGTCCACACAGGTTCAAAGAACATGGATGCGCATTGCAAGCGAGCCGATATACTGATAGTTGCCGCGGGCGTGCCCGGCCTGGTAAAGCCCGAATGGATAAAACCCGGCGCCTGCGTTATAGATGTAGGCGTGAACAGGGTCGGGGAAAAGAAAAGCGAAAAGACCGGCAAGAT
>JAKAGP010000148.1 GCA_021825785.1 Nitrospirota bacterium | reverse complement strand
ATTAGAACCTGTCTCAAAATTGATTTTGAAGCGAAAGAGAGAGGAAATTGTGGCAGACAAGGAAGAAAGGGGAAATCGCCCGGAGGCGCAGCAGCGCTGCGTTGAGGAAGATTTCCTCTGTATGACGCTGTATGCCGCGATTTCAGCCTCTTGCAGCCAGAAGCGATTTTGAGATAGGTTCTAGTCCTTCCGGACAGTTTAAGGCGAACCCCATCGCCGTCCTTCTATAATCGATATATCAATTATATCCTATTGGACTGTTTTTTTTACAAAACAGCCATTTTCTCCAAATTAAGTGGATAGCGGCCGTATTTCGCGCGGTCTCTGCCGCGGGAAATCTTCAATTATATTTATCCGGAGGCCAGGCAAAAGGACGCCCTGGAAGAAGATGTATTTGACATCGCAAGGCATGCCCTGGTAATTTTTAAGGGTGCTCAGGATAGACTGCTACATCTCGGAGACCTGCGGCTCGGAAGGGGCCCTGAGGGACAACATCCGGCAGGCCCTTGAGCTTGAAGGACGGAGCGCCGAGGTAAACATGAGAAGGACAGACGCGGCGGAAGCCGCGAGGCTCGGGCTTCACGGCTCGCCTTCCGTCTTCATAAACGGCAGCGAGGTGCAACCCTCCCCCGATATCACGGGCTTCTCCTGAAGGATGTTTACCGATTGGGCCGGCCGGCTCTCAAACGTCCCCCCGGTTGAAGTCCTGCGGGACCATATCAGAATGGCTTGAACCTTCTTCCGTCTTGGGCATCCCGGGCCGCCCGCTCGCCGCAAGCGCATGAGGTCCTGGGAAACCCTCAAAACCGGCGTAGGCTAGAGTAGTTGGAGGATATCCGCCCGGTCCTTGAGTGAGGCAGCAGGCGGACGGATTATGCCGCGCCGCATCCTGCCAATTTTCGCCATTCGCCCTGGAGGACACCCTAAATCCCCAGCGAAAGCGTCTGTATACGCCCGGAACCGCGCTGCCCGAAAGAAAGGCCGGGCAGATATCGGGCATAGGCAGGAAAAAAGATATCTTCGGTTCTAGGTATGAAAGCCTTCCGGGCGGGCCAGGCCGTGCCGCTTTAAGATATCGGTGAACTGCCGGGACTGAAACAACTCCATAAGTTTCTCCGTCGCGTCCTGCTGCCGCCTGGACCACTCGCCCTTTATCCTGACCGCGTAAAGGGTTTCCGTGCGGTTGCCTGGAATGGGTTCGGGTTCCTCCGGCGTTCCGCCCAGGGCAACGATATCGAAGAGGTCCGGGAAAACGGCCTTCGCCTGCCTTGCCAGGTGATAAAAAATAATGGCGGCGTCGGCCTTCCCATAGGCTACCGACCACGGTATCTCCCGATGATGGATGCGCCTTCCGCAAAGCCACTTGTTTTCCCGCCCGCCTGCCGCACCGTTGAAGATGAGATCGAAAAGGCCCCCGGCCGTCATACCGGGCGGCGGGGCCACGTCATGTCCGGCGATGTAGTAAACGGAGCTTGCGTAGAGCCTGAACGAACCCGCCTCCGAAGCGGGATTGGGCGTTATCAGCCGGACGCCGCCGCGGCCCAGGTCCCAGACCGTGAAGATGTCCTTCGGGTTTCCCTTCCGGACCAGGATCACGTTGCCCCTGCTTTCGCAGACCGGCAGGGCGCCGCCTGCGGCAAACCCGGCGGCGGCAAGGGAATCGATGATTTCCATTGGGCCGACGGCCACCTGGGGACGGCAAAAGGCCACAAAATTCCCGAACCGGACAAGACCGTTTTCGATCTGGGGTTTCGCAACCGGCGGGCTGGTCGTATAGAGCCAGTTTCGAAGGGGGTCATGCGGCGGAAAGCTCTTTAAATAAAGGTCCCAGAGCTCGCGCAGCGCCATGTGGTAGTTGCCCGAGGTGGTGAGAACCATTTCGCATTGGCTGATGCCGGCATGCAGGTCGTTGACAAGATTGGCGGTGGGCTCGCCGAGCGAAGGACCCAGCTCGCCCCAATCGGAAGGCCAGTCCAGAATTTTCGGCCCGTCTATGACGGGTGTTCCGGTTATGGCCGGCATCCGGTCCTTCATCAGCGCTATTTTATCACATCGCGTTTTTCGCGTTTCGAAGACAAGCGGCGCTGCGCCTGACAGCGGAGAAAAACCCGTCTTCCTGAAATTAGTGGCATTTGCGCTTATATGCGATAATAAGTAGATGCCGGAAAACGGGCATGTCCATAAGAGCACCGAAAAGCGGCTTGCGCTGAGCCTGGCAATCACGCTTGCCGTGATGCTCGGAGAGGCGGCCGGAGGGTACCTCGCAAACAGCCTGGCCCTGCTAAGCGACGCCGGCCACATGTTTACGGATTTCTTCTCCCTTGGCCTGAGCCTTATTGCGGCACGCATAAGCAGATGGTCCCCGGACCGCAGGGCCACCTTCGGATACCAGCGGGTCGGCCTGCTTGCCGCGGTCATAAACGGGGCCGGCCTCTTCATCATAGCGTTCGTGATATCCGCGGAGGCCGTCAAACGCCTGTCCGCGCCCCCCGCTATCGACACCCGGCTCATGATGGCCGTGGGCGCGCTTGGGTTCGCGGCCAACGCCGCCATGATGCTGATACTCAGGCACGGGCACAAGGACCTCAATATCAAAAGCGCCTGGCTTCACGTGATAGGCGACGCCCTCGCCTCCTTCGGCGTGCTCGTTTCGGCCGCCGTCATAATCCTTACCGGCTGGACGCACGCGGACGCGGTCGCGAGCCTGGCAATCGCCCTCATAACGCTGGTGGGCGGCCTGAGGGTGGTGGCCGAGGCGACCCATGTATTCCTGGAGCTTACGCCAAGGGGCATCAGCGTGGAGGCCGTGGCAAAAAATATATGCTCCTTCCCCGGCGTCATGGGCGTGCACGACGTGCATCTCTGGGCCCTCACGAAAGGCCACGTCATGTTTACGGCGCACATCTGGGTGAAGGACGAAAAGCTGAGCCACGTGCAGCCATTAAGCGATAAATTGAAGGAGATGCTCGCAGGCATGGGCATAAACCACGCGACCCTTGAATTCCAGTGCATGGAATGCGAGGACAAGGGGATATACTGCGAGATGAAGGAGGAGGCATGAAGTTGAATTCCCAAAATTCCATACGGGGAGGTGCAAGGTGTTGATACCGCTGCTCATCGCGCTGCACGTCGCAACCATCGTGCTGTGGATAGGGGGCGTGGCATTCGTCACGATTATCATCTTCCCCCTCATAGGCAGGATGTCGGATTCTTTCGACGCGGTCATGCTCTTTCAGGGGGTCGAGCACCGCTTCGCCAGGCATGCGAAGCTCTATGTGGCAATCTCCGGCATTACCGGGTTTCTGGCGCTCTACCTGGAGGGGCTGCAGGGCCTCCTGTTTACCGCCAGGGGAATAGGCATCACTATCATGCTCATAGCCTGGACTTTCTACCTGCTTGTCCTTATTTTTGAAAAGAAAGCCTTTAAAAAAATCTTCGGAAAACCGGAGAAGTTCGACGTAAAGAAGGTTTTTACGGGCCTGGGCATCTTCCACTGGTTCGTGCTCGGACTGAGCATGCTGGCCGTGCTTGCCGGGGTCTGGCAGGGCCATGCCGAGCATTTCTGACAACGTCCGCCACCCTCTCCCAACCCTCTGCCTGCCAGGGAGAGGGTTTCACATAAAAACGTGGCGGGCCAGGCAGCGGGAAATTCGTCTTCTTTCAATTGACAGGGACAAACCCGGTCTTTTAAAATTCCCTTTGTTACAATGAAAGCGGCAGCGGACGTGAACAATAACGAGAGGCGGATTTTCGAGGAGCACATAGCCCAGCGCGGTTTCAGGATGACCCGCCAGCGGGCCCTCATCCTCGATATCTTCCTGAAAAAAGAGGGCCACCTGAGTCCCGAAGAGCTCTATGACCTTGTCAAGGCAAAGGATGCAACGGTGGGCAGGGCCACCGTTTACAGGATGCTCAGGCTCATGAAGGAGGCCGATTTGGCCCGGAAGGTGGACCTCGGCGACGGACTTTCAAGATATGAGCACAAATACGGGCACGCCCACCACGACCACCTTATCTGCCTGCGCTGCGGAAAGGCGATAGAGGTGGTCGACGAGGAGATAGAGACCCTGCAGGAAAAACTCGCCAGGAAACACGGCTACACGCTGACGGCCCATGAGATGGACCTGTTTGGCCTCTGCCCCTCCTGCAAAAAGAAAGAGAGGAAATAGATGTCTATACTGGTTGTGGGCTCGGTTGCCCTGGATACGGTCAAAACCCCTTTCGGCCGGGTGGAGGAGGCCCTTGGCGGCTCTGCCACCTATTTTTCAACCTCGGCAAGCTATTTTACCGACGTGAAGGTCGTCGCCGTGGTCGGCGAGGATTTCCCCGAAAAGCATGTGAATTTCCTCAAGACCAGGCGGGTGGATTTAAAGGGGCTCGGCCGCGTGCCCGGCAGGACCTTCCGTTGGGAGGGTTTTTACGACTACGACCTCAACAAGGCCCACACGATGAAGACGGAGCTTGGCGTCTTCGAGACCTTTCGCCCGGAAATCCCGCAGGAGTACAGGGACGCCGAAGTCGTGTTCCTGGCAAACATAGACCCCGTGCTCCAGAGAAACATCCTCTCCCAGGTGAAGGCCCCGAAACTCGTGGCGGCCGACACCATGAATTTCTGGATAGAAAGCAAGCGCGACGAGCTTGTGGAGACCCTGAAACTGGTGGACATACTCACCATAAACGACGCGGAAACAAGGGAGCTGGCCGGCGAGCCGAACCTCGTCAAGGCCGCAAGGAAGATAATCGGCATGGGGCCCAGGACGCTAATCGTCAAAAGGGGCGAATACGGCGTGCTCATGTTCAACGGGGCAAACACCTTTTCCGCACCGGCCTATCCACTGGAGTCCGTCTTCGACCCAACCGGGGCGGGCGACACCTTCGCGGGCGGCTTCATGGGTTACATCGCAAGCATCATGGACTGGAAGGACGGCAACCTCAGAAAGGCCCTCGTCATGGGAAGCGTCATGGCGTCATTCGCGGTGGAGGATTTCAGCCTGGGCGGCATCTCGGCCCTCGATTACCGGGAGATAGAAAAACGCTTCCGGGAGTTTAAAAGGCTCTCCCACTTCGAGGACCTGTAGACCCGTGAAGCGGCTTTTTTGCATTTTTTGTTCAAACCAAGAGCTTTAACCGCCGGTTTTCAAATGATTTCCTGTTCCGGACTGTTCAAACGCGTTCATTGGGACCCTGGGTCCTTGGCGGTCAATTGCGAGTCCCACCCGGATTCCCTGCCGGCAACCGCGGGACAAAATCAAAACACTTCCGTTTTCAAAGATCCCTTTCGGGCGCCGGCTTTTGAAAAAGCCCCACCCGCCCCATCATAACCCGCCATGCCATGAAATTATCCAGTAAACAGTTTATGAGATTGATTTCATAAAAAAATCTCCTGCCGGACCTCGCCAACAAAAAAAGAGGCTCTAAAAAAAAGAAGGGCTCTTCGTGAAAGCGTGTGGGTAAATTAGTGGTCGTTAGGCGGCGCATTAATGGCTCCAGACAAAGGGAAAAGAGCTTTTAAGGGGACAGGAAAATCCGTATGCTAAACGGATGGGAAAAAGAAG
>JAKAGP010000147.1 GCA_021825785.1 Nitrospirota bacterium | reverse complement strand
CCGATCTTATATTTTTTTCAAAGCAAACATCCTCCGCGGAAAAAGTTCATTAAAAAGACCGGATTCGGAGGGGAGAAAAAACTCCCCTCCAAACACGGCATTCAGGCGGCTAGTTGTCGCCGCCCGTGTAATAATTGGCCGATGTACTGGTGGTCGTGCCACCGTCGCCGCCGGATGTGCTGGTGGAACTGCCGGCATTGTGGATCGAAGAGCCGTTCTCGCTGTTGTGGCAGACCGAACAGCTCCATATCCAGTAGCTGTCGCCCTGGAACTGTTCGGGAATTACTGCGTCAGCGGGATTGGACGAGGTGTATTCGGCATGCGTACTGTTATGGCACGCCTCGCAATAGAGCTTGCCGTTCATGTCGTCCTCGATCGAGTTCTGGAGGACCGAGTTCCTGTAAAGCGTGTTTGCGTTTTCCGCATGGGCCGCGCCATGGCAGGTGCCGCACTGCGGCTCCTGGAGCCACGGCTGGCGTCCGTTCATCATCACCTGGGCCATGGTGGCCATATCTCCGTGGCAATCCGTGCACGTTTTGCCGGCCCGGTACATCTGCCCGCGCAGGCACTGCGTCTTGGGTCCCGGATGGCAGTTATAGCAGGTGGGGGTAACGCTTGCGGACGTCTGAGTGGTTGACATCTTGTCCGCATGGAACTTGTGCATCGCCAGCGAAAGGCTCTCGACACCCGGCTGTCCGGCCGCGCCAAGGGCATTATCCGAATGGCACTCGGAACAGGAATGGACTATGCCGCTTGCCTCCTGGGCAGCCAGAGTAGTGCCGCTAAGCTTGTCGTGGTCCTGGAGGACTCCCAGGTACGCGCTTCCATTGGACGAGCTATGGCAGTTGCTGCAACTTATCTCGGTTGAAATGGGCGCCACCACGTTTGCGGTCTGAAGTACGTTTCCGCTTGAGTCCTTTACTGTGAGCACGGCTGTCCCGTACGGGTCCCATGTGCCGTCATCATCATACGGGCTAAGCGGGATCCCGGTTGCGACAAACCCGAGATTTTTAGAATCAACCGTCATGTTGCCGGAAAGTTTCGTGCCCGATATGCCGGTATTCACCGGCAGGTTGGGCCATCCGTACTGGGCCGCGTACTGCCAGAAATTCGTGTGCAGCGCGGTATTGGTCTTTTTGGGGAACGTGTAGCTCACCGTTATGCCGCTGGTGAGCACGCTTGCCCCTTCCCCGCCTCGCTTGATAACCTGCGCATGAAGCGTGTTGTACGGAGGCAGGATCATGAAATAAGAGTAGTCGTCCTGGTCGCAGTGCATCCCCAGATCGTTCCAGGCCAGGACCACATAGCTCATCTTGGCAGCCGGAATGGTCTGCTTGCCGTACGTCTTTGTGAGCTTCCAGTTGACCGTGGAGGTCGAACCGGAAGTGACGGCGGCCGTTTGCCATGTTTTCAGGTAGCCGGAACCCGTTGCATTCAGCGTATAATTCCCGGCGGATTCCTGAAGGGTATAATTCCCGTTTGAACCCGTTTTTGCCGTGTGGGTCCCGTCGCTTATGGTTACGCCCGAAAGCGCAGCCCCAGTTGAAATGTCGGTCACCGTGCCGCTTACACCGCCGGACCCGGTGCTGGTTCCGGAGCCCGATTTGCTCCCGTCCTTGACAGCTCCCACAGTGCTGCCCGTTCCGGAACTGCCGGTTGTACTGCTTCCGGAGCCGCCGCAGGCGGCAAGCCCCGCAATGGCCACAGAGGCCAGTGCCCATCCGAAAAACCTGAAGCCTCTCATAAAAAAACTCCCTTCCCGTTTTCAGCGTTTACACTCCAAGCTGGACAGCAGGATGGTTTTGTGTCTCCCCTTTCCGCCCCGATCCAGTTGATTTTTTGGCGCCCTTTGCGCCAAAAAGCCAGTCACCCTCTATGTCAATAAGTTTATAGATTAAACAACATGTACGGGCAAAAAGAATGTAATGGATGTCACTTGTATTGATTAAACGGGCATAAAAGAATCGCGGAAAATCCAGAAACTTCCAGAAAAATTAATTAAAAAATGCAGAAAATTTGAAGTTCACTAAAGAAAAGATGAAGCCTGTTTGCATTTCAACAAATGAAAATATTTTGCACACATAAAATTTTCAAAAAAAAAAAAAAAAAAAAAAAACTGAAAAATGACGGAGCAAAGAAGAGACCGATTTTGTATCATATCTGCATGCAGGAAGATTTTTTTAAAACGGTTGCAGACCATATGGACGCCGGCTTTCTTGAAAACATAATAGACATGATCAGGAGAGAAAGAGGACTGCTTGAGCTTATACCTGTTCTCATAAGCGATGAAAGGCAAAGGGTAAGAATAGGCGCAGTGGTGCTTGCCGAGACGTTCCTCGGGGAAAACAGGGGCGAGATAGAGGCGCTGCTGCCGTCCATTTCAGCGGCCCTTGAAAATGACAACCCGTCGGTGCGCGCCGATGCCATCTACCTGCTTTCGCTCATCGGGGGCATGGCCGTTCCATATTTGAAGCGGGCCGCTCTTGACGGCCATCAGGTTGTGCGCGAGGCGGCGGTGGAAGGCATCAGGGAGATCGAAGGCCATAATAATTAAAAAACGGTACTGGCGACTCCGTTACCATGATTTGTTATACTGGCGCCCTTGATCTCTACAGGTTTTTTGTTGCAAACAGGGACAGGTTTTCAGCTATGGTTCCCAAGGCAAGCACCTTGTCTGCCGCGCCGATTTTTATGGCTTCCCTGGGCATGCCGAAAACCACCGAGGTTTCCTCATCCTGGGCGATGGTGTACGCCCCCGCCTCTTTCATCTCAAGGAGCCCCCTGGCGCCGTCATCGCCCATCCCCGTCATAATGACCCCGGCGGCGTTCCGGCCCGCATAACGGGCGGCCGAGCGGAAGAGCACATCCACTGAAGGGCGATGGCGGCAAACCAGCGGGCCGTTTCTGATCTCCACGTAATAGCGCGCACCGCTCCTTTTAACCAGCATATGCCTGCCTCCTGGAGCGATCAGGGCCCGGCCTCTTAATATGGGGTCTCCGTCTTCCGCCTCTTTTACCTCCACGGCGCACAGACCATTCAGGCGCCTGGCAAAGGCCCCCGTAAAATGCTCCGGCATGTGCTGGACTATTGCCATGCCGGGGCAGTCCACAGGCATACCCTCAAGCAGCACCCTGAGCGCCTCCGTCCCCCCCGTTGAAGCGCCCACGGCCACCACCTTTTCCGTTGTCTTCACCATGGAAACTTTCACTGGTCTGCTCAAAATGGCGTCTGCCGTGAGTTTCGGCTCCGGCCTGTCAGGAGCCTTGTTGCCAAGACGCCGCAAATGCGCCAGCGAGGCCGCCTTTACAACATCTATAATATGTATTTTCGATTCCTCGAAGAACCGCCTGGCCCCGAGATACGGCTTCTGTATGATCTCCACCGCGCCGCATTCTATCGCCTTTAGCGCCGTCTCGGACCCCTCCCCGGCCAGGCTTGAGCATATGACGACCGGAATTGGATGCTGGCTCATTATCTTTTGCAGAAAGGTTATCCCGTCCATCCTTGGCATCTCAATATCCAGGGTCAGGACATCCGGGACTTCCTCTTTTATTTTTTCCGCCGCGATGAATGGGTCGGCTGCAGTCCCGATAACCGCAATTGCCGGGTCCGATGACAATATTTCGGTCAGCGTCTGCCTTACAACCGCAGAATCGTCAACTATCAGGACCTTGATTTTTTTGCCCATTTTCCCTTCATTCACGCCCGGGCGGCCAGCCTCAAAAAAAATAAAAAAATTTCTTTTTTTATTTTTTAAGTTTCCTGACAAGCACCCTGTTTGCGTGTATGTAATAGTAAAGTTTGCGGCCCGAACGGCCGCCGACATCCGACGCCCGAAGGCGCAGATTTTCCCTTTGAAGGGTGCTTAAGGCAATTCTCACGTTCTGCTCGCCTACCGGGGAAAACAGCATGTTCCCGGTTTTGTCCGGGAACATGTCCGCCCCTCCGAAGAGCTTCACTTCTATCTCATGACGGCGGATCTCAAGTTTTTCAAAGGCCTTTACCATCTGCACGATTGATGAGTCGACGAACTTGAAATCGTCTTCAGCCCCCGCCCTTTTGGGAAGAAGGGCATGGCAGATCGCCCCGATGCCAAGCCTCTCACTGAACATCGTGACCGATACGCAGGAGCCAAGGACTGTTATCACGCGGGCGGGGCCGGATGACATTATGAACTCTCCTGCCTTCAGGTAGATGTTTGGCATACCAACATCCATATCAGGTTTTCACTTTTTCCTGTAAACGGACGGACCAACCTTGGCAAGCGGCAGGCCAAGCCCATGAATGGCCTCCGAATGGCCCATGAACAGGTATCCGCCGGGCGCTAGCCTGCCGTAAATGCGGCGCAGGAGTCTCTGCTGGACATCCCTGTCAAAGTAAATGACTACATTCCTGCAAAAAACAATGTCCGCCGTCCCTATACAGCCGAGATCATCTTCGATAAGATTAATGGCCCCGAAACGGACCTTTTTCCGCAGTTCGGGCCCGATGCGCACCATTCTTTTCGTTCTGTCCTTGCTCCTTAAAAGGTATTTCTTTCTCATGTGCACTGGTATAGGCAGTACCTGTTCCTCCCTGTAGACCGCGTTTCTAGCCGCCAGAAGGACACCGTTTGAAATATCGGTTGCAAGAACAGTAAAAAAATCCAAATTCCCCGCAGCGGACCTGCTTCCATAATCACTTAAGACCATTGCTATGGTGTAAGGCTCCTCCCCGGTTGAACAGGCGGCGCTCCATACCGCCAGCCTGCGGCCCCTGCCGGCCTTCATCAATTCAGGCAGCGCAATGTCAGCAAGAAAATCAAAATGGCCGGGTTCCCTGAAAAATTCAGTCTTGTGGGTGGTGACGGCATCTATCAGGTGGCCGATCTCCGCCCCGGCGTCCTCGCCGTTGAACAAAAAATCGCAATACTCTCCAAAGTCTTTCACTCCAAGACGCCTGATCCTTTTTTGCAGGCGGGACTCAAAAAGGGTTTTTTTAGCGTCCGTTACCTTTATCCCCGTGCGTTCATTGATGAACTTGCCGAGTCTTGCAAAATCCATGGCTGAAAGCGAAGGCAACCGGAGGCCCTCACTCTTTGGAATTCCCATTATTCTTGTTTTACAGCCTCATGGTTTCTGATTATGGACCTTGCCGTTTTTAGCATCACGAATTTTTCCGATCAGTACCGCTCGAATTCGCCGTCGTCTGCTTCCGCGTGATCATTACCCAGGTCAAGGGCCACACCCGCGGGCTTTAAAACCTCTTTTGCCGAATGCCGGTTGACAGAGTGGAACCGAATTTCCTTGCTGCTGCGATGGTTTGGTTTAGCCATATTTTTTGGGAGGGAATTTCTGCTATTGACGGCCGGTTCGTGGCCAGCGCCCTCTATTTTGAAAAATGACATGGCGCTTTGCAAATGCTCCGCCTGGGAAGAAAGCTCCTCGGCAGTTGAAGCCATTTCCTCCGATGCCCCCGCGTTTTGCTGGATTACCTGATCCAGCTGCTGGATGGCCTGGTTTACCTGCTGGGCACCTGTGTTCTGCTCCTTGCTGGCCGCGCTTATCTCAAGCACAAGTTCCGACGTCTTCTGGATATCGGGAACCAGTTTGGCC
>JAKAGP010000146.1 GCA_021825785.1 Nitrospirota bacterium | reverse complement strand
GGCAGTTGCTGGTGCAGATTACTGCCCAGGAGAATCAGGCAACTGCAGCCGTTGCCTCCGCAGGAGTTGATGAAGCCCGGCGAGGTCTTGATGAGGCAGTTTCCCGTAAAAAACTGATAAAGGGCCTTTACCGCCCTCATGCTCATGGAAAACACGTCCGGCAAAAGGCCCTCCTGTGATAAAAGAGAGTCAAAAAAATTGACTATGATTCCGGCGCGGGCGGGGTCTCCCTTCCAGAGGAAGTAGACCGCCAGATGATTGCCCGTCATTATTTTAAGGTCGATATCGATCTGTTCCCCGGAAAAAAGGAGATTGAACGCACGGTCGCAAAAGGCGTCTATATCGAACCCATCCGGGATATTTACCGTCAGCGAATTGAAGATGTTCATGATCACGCGGGTCTCGATTGCGGCCGAGGGGAAGGAGGGGGCCTGCTCCAGTATGTCCCTGATAATATTGAGCCAGGCCTCAATCTCACTGTATTCCGAGCAATGGAATGAGAGCGCGACTGCTTCCGACCATGCAAGGAACATCCAGGTGCGCTCGTTTTGCTGCCTGAAGATGTTGAAGGCCGTTTTGAGGCAGTCCCGGCTTTTGAGGGGGTCCGCCGATGAAAGCGCCATCCCCTTCCAATACATAAGAACGGGGTTGCCCTCCACACGGGCTTCCGGCAGATACCCCAGCCATCTCCTTAATGTTTCCGTTCGCCCCTGCCTGGTAAGGGCCTGGGCGTTTTCAAGTATCTGGTTTTCGACCTGCTCAAATGCGCCGGCTTGAAAATAAAGCTCCACCCCATCTTCAATCCTGCCCGATCCGGTAAGCAGCCGCGCTGCCCTTGTCCGGATGTCAAAGAGTTCGCCGGGGCTGAAAACCTCCCGGGCCTTTGAATGAAGGAATTCGCGGAAGAGCGGATGATACTGGTAGATATCGTCTCCACCCGGGTGCTTTGTTGTAAAAAAATGCTCTCCGCTCAGCCGGGACAGCAGCCGGCTTGCATATGGCAGCCCGGTCAGGTTTTCGGCGATCGAGGGGGCTATCTGGGGCAAAAAAGAGGTCTCAAGAAGAAACCTCTGGGTTGCCTCATCATTCTTCTGGAATACCTCCACCGCGAAATACTTGAAAAGGTCCCCAGACGGCTTCACTGATTTCAGAGGATCAATCCCCCCCGCCTTCTTAATGCTGTCGTTCAGAAGGACCATTCCCGCAATCCAGCCGTCCGTTTTCCGGTGAAGGAATTCTATATGGGAATCCGGGACCTCCCCGTTATGGCCGAACACCTTTTTCGTCTCACCGCTGGTAAACCGCAGATCGGGCCAGTCGAACAAGGCTATCCGGCCGTTGGCATAAAGCCTTGAAAACCCTTCCGGCAGCTCCCTGCGGCTTAATACTATTATGTTGATTCCTTCCGGAGCCAGTGAGGCCCCTGTCTCGATTATTTCATGGAAATTCAACCCCTCGGGGACTTCCTGATAATTATCAAGCACTATTGCACAGGGCCTTTTCAGCATCCCGTAGAGATGTTCGAAATAAAGCCTGGTAAAGGCCCGGACATCCACAAGATATTCGGGGGTCAACAGCGGGAGGTTTTTGTTTTTTTTGTGGTTTCGCGGGGCGGCCTTTTTTGCCGCAAGCCCCATGTAGTAGAAAAAAGTTGCGGGGTCGCTGTCGCCCCGGTCCACATGATACCAGATGCTGGGCAGCTTGATGGAATCAAGAAAACTGGCCGCCACGGTGGTTTTCCCGGATCCGCCGGGCGCCTGGATCCAGATCAGCAGTTTTTGCCTGGCCTCGGATAGCCTGCTGAAGAGATTTTTCCTAAGCAGGACTCCGCGTATTTTGGGGCGAGTTATCTTGACCGGCAAAGAATATTCAGCCACCAGAAAATCCCGCACTGATTAGAACCTATCTCAAAATCGCTTCTGGCTGCAAGAGGCCGAAATCGCGGCATACAGTGTCATGCAGGAAAAATCGTCCTCAACGCAGCGCTGCTGCGCCTCCGGGCGATTTCCCCTTTTCTTCTTGTCTGCCACGATTTCCTCTCTCTTTCGCTTCGGAATCAATTTTGAGATAGGTTCTAGTGATATGGATCACCTTATACCTTCGCACATATATTACAAAAATAAATGTTTAAAAAACAATTTTCTGCTCAACTCCATGAATTCCAAGAGAAAAGTCGTTCGTAAGTCATTTGTAAGCGCCCCTCGGATATATTTTGTTTAGTTGAACAGTCCGGGCTGAAACCTTGAAAAATAAGTCCGTATTCCGCCATGCTGCGGAATACTGCCTGCTTTGCGGGCAGGCATGACATGAAGACGAGGATACTGAATTGCGCGCCTTGACGCGCGGAAGCCGGCGGCTCAGAATTTAACCTGCGGGGCCGCCTCCTCGCCCTGCGGAGGCTGATAGTACGGAGCGGGGCCTACATGCGCCAGGCCGGCGTAAATTCCCCCGGTAACGGTCCTGATATAGGCGTTTAGCCTCATGACTGCATCGTTGTACCTCTTCCTGGCGACGGCTATACGGTTTTCCGTCCCCTCGATGCTGTCCTGGAGTTTCAGGAAATCCTCGTTTGCCTTCAGGTCAGGATACCGCGCCGGCAGCAGAAGCAGCCTGGACAGCGGGCCTTCGAGCTGGTTTGCGGCCGCTATCTTCTGCTGCACCGAGCCGGCCTGGAAATATTTCACCCTGGCCGACGCGATGTCCTCGAAGATGCCTTTTTCGTGCGCCGCGTAGCCCTTTACCGTCGCCACGAGATTTGGTATCAGGTCGTATCTCCTTTTGAGCTGGACCTCGACCTGCGCCCACTGGTTTTTCACGCTCTCGTCCATCCTCACCACCCGGTTGTAGCCCGATATTACAATGCCCGCGAAGATCACGCCGGCAAACACAACCGCGCCTGTTAAAACCATGGCCTTCTTTAAGCCATCAGACATTCAAAAACCTCCTTTATGTTCCGTGTCCCTACCATCCGCCGCTCGCCCCCCCTCCTCCAAATCCGCCGCCCCCTCCGCCTCCAAAACTTCCACCTCCCCCGAATCCTCCTCCTCCAAATCCACCGCCCCCTCCGAATCCTCCCCCTCCGCCCAGCAGATATAGAATGAAAAGCCCCGGGTGCCTCAGGAAGAGCCCGAAGACTATGAGGAAGAAAATCCCGGCCAGTATGAGGCTGAAAGTATTTTCCGCCCCGCCACCGCCGGCGGTTTCAACTGGGGCGGGGGCATTCTCCAGCCCGGATATCCGCACCCCCGAATCCCGGGCTATCTTTTGGGCGATCGCGGTGACGGCCAGCTCGATCCCCGTCGAATAGTCGCCCCTCCTGAAATTGGGGACCAGGTATTCGCGTCCTACGGTCCCCACGAAGCTGTCGGGCAGGGAGCCTTCGAGCCCGTAGCCGATCTCGAACCGGTATCTGTGCTCCTTCAGGGCGACCAGCAGGAGCGCCCCGTTGTCCTTGCCCTTCTGGCCGAGCTTCCATTTTTCGGCGACGGAGAGAGAGAAATCCTCTATCGGCCGGCCGTTCAAGTCCGGCACGGTAAGCACTATCACCTGCGCGGACGTCTTCCTCTCAAGCTCCTGAAGATATCCGTCAAGCCTCTGGCGGACGCCGGGGTCCATGATGCCGGCAAGGTCAACCACGTAATTCCGTGGCATGGGGGGGATGGCTGTTTCCGCGCCGGCAGTAGCGGCCCGGAGCGTTGCCAGCGCCAAAAGGACCGAACAGATAAAAAGCGCCCTTTTAAAGACTGACTTCATCAGTTATCTCTGCGAGCCTGCGCGTGGCCTCGAAATACTGTTCGAAGGCGGTGTTTAACTCCTCCTGCGAGAGCCGCGCGCCCAGCCTCTTTTTTTCATGCACCTTGCTGAAGACGTAGGTATTTACGCCGGTCATCTTCGAGAGGGTCCCGATCACTTCTGCGGCCGCAACGGGTGGCTCTTTCCCAAGCAGGTGGATGAGCCCCCGCATAAGCGGTATGTAGGATTTTATGGACCTGAAAAAAGCCTCTGTCATGCGCCTCTGGTCTTCCAGCATCGAGAGGTATCCCTGCCGGAGCCCCACGAGCATCACCTTAAGCTCGCGTTCGCACTGCAGCCTGAGGTCTTTCCTGTCTATCTGTAGCCTCCCAAATATGTCCTCCCCGTAAACGGCCAGATGCACCAGCCTGAAATTCAGAAACTCCACCGGGAAGACGTCTATCGAGTCCTCTATATGTTTTTCTGTCATGAGCAGCGGCGGGGAAATCCTCTTTTTGGCATGGGCCCTGCCAATGGGCGCAAGCCTTCTTATCGTTTGCAGGTCCATCCGGTTGAAAAGGACGACAGTGTTTATGTCCGAGGTTTTTGGATGGTAATCCGGAGTAAGGGCGCTGCCCACCACATAGAGGGAGTTTATCTCTTCGCCGAAGGCCTTCACAATGTCGCTGAAAAACGGGGCCACCTTGCCGCTTATGTCTGGCGCAAGCCCCGTAAGGCGAAGATTCAAGCCGTCATCCGCATGGGCCAAGTGGTTTGGACCCTCCTTCCTTCCGTATTATCGTATTTATCAGGTATCAATCTTAATGGGTGAAATGGCGTGCAAGCCCGGTCTGTCTTGCGGCCTCCGTGACCGCGCGGGCCACGGCGGCCGTCACCTTTCTGTCAAAGATGCTGGGCAGGATATAGTCCTCGTGCAGCTCGTCGTCTTTCACGATGCCGGCGATGGCCTTTGCCGCGGCGAATTTCACCTGCTCGTTGACGCCGGTCGCCCTGGCGTCCAGCAGGCCGCGGAAGATGCCCGGGAAGCTGAGCATGTTGTTTATCTGGTTCGGGTAGTCGGACCTGCCGGTCGCAAGCACCCTGGCAAGGGGAAGCGCCTCTTCCGGGGAGATTTCCGGCTCCGGGTTTGCGAGGGTGAAGAGCACCCTTCCTTCGACTGGGGCCATGCCCTTTACGTCTTCGGCCCTGACGGCCCCGGGGCCTGAAAGGCCTATAAAGATCTCCGCCCCGCGCATGGCGTCGGCGAGGCTGCCCTTGATATTGCGGGGGTTTGTGAGCCTCGCCAGCTCTTTTTTGTACGGGTTCATGTTCCGCCTTCTGCCGGCATAAATGGCGCCCGC
Source organism: Nitrospirota bacterium (assembly GCA_021825785.1). Next base: position 547 of record JAKAGP010000146.1, on the reverse strand, counting down.
CCGGTCGCAGACGGTGATGTCCCTGATGCCGCATGAAAGGAGCATTTTCGAAGTGGCCATGCCGGCGGCCCCGGCGCCCGCGACGGCCACCCGCATTTTCTTCATGTCTTTTTTCAGGAGCCTGGAGACGTTCATGAGCGCCGCCGTTATGATCACGGCCGTGCCGTGCTGGTCGTCGTGGAAGACCGGGATATCCAGGAGCCGCCTGAGCCTGGACTCGATATCAAAACACCGGGGGGCGGATATGTCCTCCAGGTTTATTCCGCCGAAGGCGGGGGCTATTTTCTCCACGGCGCTTACTATGGCGTCCGGGTCGGTTGTGCCAAGCGCCATCGGGAAGGCGTCAACGCCCCCGAATTCCTTGAACAGCATCGCCTTGCCTTCCATGACGGGCATCGCCGCCTCCGGCCCGATATCGCCCAGGCCCAGCACGGCCGTGCCGTCCGTGATTATGAGGATCGTGTTTCCTTTTATCGTGTAGCGCCAGGCATGCTCCCTGTTCTCTTTTATGTCCAGGCAGACCCTGGCCACCCCCGGGGTATAGACC
>JAKAGP010000145.1 GCA_021825785.1 Nitrospirota bacterium | reverse complement strand
TATAGCGTGAAAGCGCCCGGTCAGCCCATGGGGTCGGCACGCCGAATGAGGGCTTTACGAGGAGAAGGGCAAAGGACCTTCCAAGCCCTACGGGCTCGGTGATCTCCCCCCGTCCGGAGACAAGCGAACAGCGCGCGCCGAGGAAGAAAGGCACATCGGAGCCCAGCTTCGCCCCGAGGCGGGAGAGCTCGCCGCCGGAAAGGCCCAGTTCCCAAAGCCTGTTTAAGCCCATCAGGGCGCTGGCAGCGTCCGAGCTGCCGCCTCCAAGGCCCGCTTCCATGGGGACATTTTTTTTAAGCGAGATCCTTGCTCCCTTGTCGATGCCCGCATGCTCTTTCAGCAGGAGAGCGGCCCTCCAGACGGCATTGTCATATGTGGGGATGGAACAGTTGGCCTCCAGGGAAAGCGTGTCCGCGGCCTCGAAGCTCAGCTGGTCTGCAAGGTCCACGCACTGCATCAGGGACCGGATCTCATGATAGCCATCGTCCCTTTTTCCGGGCACGAACAGAAACCAGTTTATCTTTGCGGGGGCGGGCAGGGTGAACATAGGGGGATTTCTCTTCTTTTCTCTACTTCTGTATCTCTTTTATCTTTTTTTCCACTCTTTCCCTCAGGCCGGTTTCCTTCGCGCCGAATTCTATGGACTTTTCCCATGCGTTGAGGGCGTCCTGTTTCCTGTTCAAGGATCTATAGACATCGCCAAGGTGTTCCAGGATAACGGGGTCCTCTTTATCAAGCCCCACCGCGAGGGTAAGCTCCGTCAGGGCGTGGTTGAACTTCCCCATCTTGTAATAGATCCACCCCAGGCTGTCGGTGATATAGCCGCTTCCGGGTTTCAGTTTCATCGCCTTCTCAACCATCGAAAGCGCTTCGTCCAGGTTGATCCCCTTTTCGGCATAGCTGTATCCCAGGTAGTTAAGGGCATCGGCGTGCGAGGGATTTATCTGGAGGACCCGCTTGAGTTGGGCCACCATGTCGTCAAACCTGCCGGTCTTCTCGTAAAGCATGCCCATGTAGAAATGGAGCTCGCCGTCATTCGGGAACCTGTTCAGGCCTTCGGAAAAGACGGACCCGGCCGCCGTGTAATCTTTGGAATCCATGTAGAGGGAGCCCAGATAGATGTATACGTCCGATTTCCCTTTGTCCAGGCTAAGCAGTTTTTTATAGATGGCGATGGCCTGGTCATTTTGCCCCAGCTCGGTCAGCAGCCCGCCCATGAAAAGCAGGGCCTGGGTGTCTCCCGGCTCCGCTTTCAGCACCTTGTCCAGCTCGGCCTTGGCGTCCTGCGGCCTTTTAAGCTCTTCCAGGGCATAGGCCAGATAATACCTGGCGTGGACATCATTCGGGTCTTTGGAGAGTATCGACCTTAATTCCAGGACGGCCTTGTCGAAGTCGCCGCTTTCCATGTAGAGCACCGCAAGCCTCTTGTAGACATCGGTATTGCCCGGCTCCATGGCCTTTATCTTCTCGTACTGCCGGATGGCCTTTTTCTTTTCCTTGGTCCGGATGTACAACTGCCCAAGCCTGTCTCTTGCCTCCGTATTGCGCGGGTTTGCCAGGATGGCGGCCTTGTAATAGTCCCTGGCGGCATTGATGTCGCCCTTTATCTCGCTTATGAGGCCCATGTAAAAGCTTGCGCTTTCGGAGCCCGGCCTTAATCTGAGCACATCGCCAAAATACTCGCCGGCCTTGGTGTAATCCTTGAGGTCGAAATTTATGAGCCCCAGGTAATAGTATGCCATGACGTTTTTTTTGTTCCGGTCGATGATCTTCAGCAGCATGGACTGCCCTTCCACGTAATCGCCCTTGGAGGCCCGAAGGACACCTGCGAGCAGCAGGGCGTTCTCGTTGACCGGGTCTGCCTTGAGGATCTTCTCATAAACGGAAATGGCGTCGTCCCTGCGCCCCTGCCCATTGTAAAGCTCGCCCAGAAGGAAAAGGGCCTTTATATTGGAAGGGTCCTCTTTTGTCACCTCCTGCACCACGGCAGCGGCGTCCTTGAACCTGCCCAATTTGAGCAAAACGACCCCAAGCTGCAATCTCAAAGTGGAGGAGGAAGGGTCCATTTGCAGCGCCTTTTGGTAATAGCCCGCGGCATCTTCCCATTTGCCTGAAAGCTCCGCCTGATAGCCCAGGATGAACTCATAGGACGAATTGCCGTCCGGCACCGCATTTGACAGCGCCGCAGTTGGGGAAGGCCGGACCCCCGAGGCGGAAGACTGCGCCCCCGGCCCGTTTGATGCCATGTTCGACGCCCCGGCGGCAGGAGCCATGAGGGATAAGCAGGAGACAAGAATCAAGACGGAAAGCAATAGGAACTTCTTCATTCTTGAATTATCGCACAAAAATAAAAAAACCGGCAACCCAGCAATAAGGTCCGGGGTAGAGGGTGCAGAGGGGGAAAATACCGCCCGCCCGCGCAAAAAGATCCGTAGGGCCGCAAAAGTTTGCCCGCCTTTAGTTTTACCGGTAGTAAAGGTCTGTTAAAATAAAAGGTCTGTTAAAATAAATGGCGAGCGTATCCCGAAGGGCAAGCGAGCGAACATGATAGATCAAGAAATCCTCACATTCGATGCCTGGAGGGCATAAACAGGTGCGCATATTCCATTTTATCTATGATCATGTGGGCAACCCGTGGGTGGGGGGCGGCGGGGCCGTCCGGATTTTTGAGATATACAAGCGGCTTGCCCAAAGGCATGAGATAACCGTTGTAAGCGGCAGTTACCCCGGGGCCCAAGATCATATTGCGGACGGCATCCGGTTTCATTTCATCGGTTCTAAAAAAAACAATTATGTTCTGAGCACCTTCTGCTATGCCGCGAGCGCCTTCAGGTTTTTGAAGGAACACGGCGGTCAGACGGACATCGTTGTGGAGGACTTTGCCCCCTGGAACCCGATCTTTTCGCTTCTGGCCGTAAGGAAAAAACCGGTTATTCTGCATCTGAACCACCGGGAGGGGGCGGGCATCCTCAGAAGGTGGTATATTTTGCCGGGGCTGCCTTTTTATCTCATAGAGAAGTTCTATCCTAAATTTTTCAAAAACATAATCACCGTATCGGAAGGGACAAGAAGGAAGTTCGGCGTGAACGCCATTATAATTTCAAACGGCATAGACGAAGAGGTCCTGGCCGGGCCGCCGCCTGAAGAGAAAGAAACTTTTCTTTTTTTTGCCGGAAGGCTGCACAAAAAGAACAAGGGGCTGGACACGCTTTTGGAGGCGATGCGGCTTCTGCCGTCTGAAAGGCTGATCATCGCCGGAAGGGGCCCGGACGAGGAAAAACTCAAAAAGATGCAAAAAGAACTTGGCCTTGATAATGTGGAATTTGCCGGTTTTGTCTCCGGAGAAAGAAAGATGGAGCTGATGCGGAAGGCCAAGCTGTTCGTTCTGCCTTCAAGGTTTGAAGGCTACGGGATAGTCCTTCTGGAGTCCGCCGCGGGCGCCACCCCCGCCGTTGCCAGCGATATCCCGGAACTGGGTTTTGCCGTGAATGCCGGGTTTGCGGTAAATTTCCGGATGGGTGACAGCAAAGACCTGGCAGAGAAGATAAAATTTTTAGGAAACAATGATCCTTTGAGGCGGCAGATGGGCGCAAAGGGCCTCAAATTCGCCGCGGACAACACATGGAGCACCGTTGCCATGGAATTCGAAAGTTACCTTGATAAAATCATGTTATAATTTCCCCTTAAAGGGGGTTTCAAAAAATAAAAAAATTACAGGTAAAAAATCCTCCCACCATCAAGAGAAAGGGCTCAAAAGCAGGAGGATCTGAAGGGCCTTCTTCTGTAAAAGTGCCCTCTTATATAAAAAAACTGGTCAGGCCCAACATCCTGGCCTTGAAACCCTATGACGCGACGGGGGCGGCATGCCGTGTGAAGCTGGATGCCAACGAAAGCCCCTACCCGGAACCCCTGAACGCCGGGCTTCTTAGATCGGTAAAGACAAACCGGTATCCGGACCCCCTTGCTGTGGACCTGAGGCGGGCCTTCGCGAAACGGATGCTGCCTCCAAAGCTCAGGGACATAGACCGCATACTCCACGGGAATGGCTCCGATGAGATAATCTACAACCTGATATGCGCCTTCGGCGGGCCCGTCGTTTATCCGTGCCCCACTTTTTCAATGTACGGGAAGATCGCCCAGGCCCTTGGAGAAAATGTGATCGAGGTCCCTCTCGGGCCGGATTTCGATATAGACGACGCACGGCTGATAAAGGCGTTCAGGAAAGAAAAGGGCAAGATCGTCTTCATCAGCAGGCCCAATAACCCCACTGGCAACAGTTTTTCCTGGGAAAAGATAGTAAACATAATCGAGAATGTTAAAGGCATTGTGGTGGTCGATGAGGCCTATCAGGCGTTCTCTGGGGAAAAAAGCTTCCTGCCGCTTCTGAACCGGTATGAGAACCTGGCTGTGCTGATGACGCTTTCAAAGGTTGGGCTGGCCGCGCTGAGGATCGGTTTTCTTGTAGCAAACCAGCACCTGATAAAAGAGGTGAACAAGACGAGGCTGCCTTTCAACGTGAACTCGTTTTCCCAGGCTATCGCTGTCCGGGCCCTCGGTGGAACAGGCATGGGGGAGGGCGTGAAAAAGATCGTCTCTGAAAGACACAGGGTGTTTAAGGAGCTGCGGAAGATAGAGGGCATCACCGTTTATCCCTCGGATGCCAATTTTATCCTGTTCCATTCGCCAAGGGCGGAGAGCATATACTGTGGGGCCATCTGCGAGGGGGTCCTTTTAAGGAATTTTTCGGGCCCGATGGAAGGCTATCTGAGGGTCACCATCGGTTCAAGGAAGGAAAATGACGCTTTCCTGAAGGCCATAAAAAACCGGGCTGCCTGGGTTGAAGACCCCCACATTAAAAATCGGGCGGAAGGCTCCCACATTGAGATAAAAAAAGAGAAAGAGATTGAAAAAGAGGCAAAAAAAGGATGAAAAGGGCGGCGGAGAAAAAGGGAAGAAAGACCTCCATGGTGAGGAAGACGGCAGAGACGAACATCTCGCTCTCTCTGGACCTGGACGGCAAGGGGGATTACAAGGTCAGAACCGGAATGCCTTTTTTTGACCACATGATATCGCTTATGTGCAGGCACGGGCTTATGGACATGAGGCTTCAGGCGGCAGGAGACCTGGATGTGGACTATCATCACACGGTGGAAGACGTGGGGATAGTGGCGGGCAAGGCGCTCAAAGAGGCCCTCGGAGCCATGAAAGGCATACGCAGGTACGGGTTCGCTTCTGTGCCGATGGATGAGGCGCTGGCCCAGGTGAGCCTGGATATAAGCGGAAGGCCTTATCTTGTATACCGTGTCTCCTATCCCAAAAGGCAGCGCATAAAGGATTTTGAGGCCGATCTGGTGGAAGATTTCCTGCAGGCCTTCGTTTCAAACGCGGGTATAACGATGCACGTCGATGTCCCCTATGGCAGAAACCTGCACCACATGGTGGAGGCCGTATTCAAGGCCATAGGGCAGGCGCTGATGAACGCCGTCTCCGTGGACCCCAGGGCGAAAAAGGAGCCCCCTTCCACGAAGGGCAGAATATAGTTTTTAGGTTTTTTTAGCGGGCAGAACGCAATTTTAGTAAGATTGTAAATACGAACCAGTTTTTCTTTTCTTTTTTTATTTTTTTCCTCTTTTAGATCGG
>JAKAGP010000144.1 GCA_021825785.1 Nitrospirota bacterium | reverse complement strand
GTTAGTTTTGATGACTGGCTGATGATTGGCGGCGGGAACTTGTACGGCAATTATTATTTAGCGGTAGCGTATCAAAATGAATTAGGGAATTATGGAGCTTTTACTGACTTTATTGGGCCAGTTTACCTAGAGGCTCAGTCGCTTGCAATTACCGGATTGACTCCGGATACAGACGGGCAAACCACGAAACGCAGGTTTGCGATAATTGGCGGTTCCCTGACTCAACCCATGGTTTTTACTTTGGACGATAACACTTCAACCACCCTGAACTATAACGATAATCTGAACACTTTGACCGAAGTTGAACTCAACTTCAATAATAAAAAGCCACCTGTAGGCATTAGGGATATGATGCAGTGGCAGGGGCAAATATTTTTAGTTATTTACGATGAAAATCTTTACTACAATGTAGCCGGATTTAACGAGGCCTTTCCTGAGAAAAATTATATCACCGTCGCCAGTGGTGAAAAGTTGCTACAAATCGACGTGTGCGATCAGAACTATGTGGCGTGTCGGGGCGCCGGGAAAGAATACTTGATTCAGTTAAATACAAGCGGTCCTGCCTACTGGCAACCGGTGAAAGGAGCTGACATCGGGGCGGTAAGTTCCCGCTTGTCTCTTGCTGACTTAAGCGGGGGTAGGGTATACGCCTCCAAAGAAGGTTTTTATATCAGCGGGGGCGGTTTGCGTGAAGAGTATCTTTCGAAGGTAAACCCGGCAATCTCTGATCCTTCAGCGATGTTCGGCGCTCAGAACAACAAGAAAGCCTACGTTTATTTTCAGGATAAAGACAGCACTGACAGAGTGATGCGAATTGATTATACTCTGAAGCGAGCCCTGGCTCATTATGTGGAGAACATTAAGCCTGTTGCCATCTTTGCTGACCAGATTTTAAACAAGGTTTATTATGCTATCGGTGCCGAAGTGTATGAGTTCGATGCAGACACAGACCCTTTGCCCACAATGCTTACTATTCCAGAGCAGCTTTGCAAAAAGGGAGGGTTTAAAGATTTCGTTGCCTTGGACCAGGAACTTGCGGGCGAAGACATTAATTTCAGCCTAACGATGGACCGGGCAGCTTTGGCAGGAACTTACACCCTGCCAGTAGCTATGCGAGAGTCAGAAGCGGTCAGCCTACCGGTGGGGACGGGCGGAAACCAGATGGGAATTATTTTGTCTTCAACTACAGAGGACTGGACTTTATATCTCCCCTTGGAAATAGCTTACGGAGAAGCAGCATGAGTGAGACGGACCTGCTGAGACAGATTAATGATCTAACAGCCCAAGTTGCGTTTTTACGTAACAAAGTTAACACCTTATCTCAGCAAACTACAAATAGAATTGCCACGTCTCCGTCTCTTACAGTGCTATCGTACCTACCTACGGCCCTTAAAAATATTTTAAGATGGGGCTTTAATTGGGTAGGCAATCAGGTAGACGTAAAGGCGGCGGCCAACGAAGCTATTTTAGTTAATTCATCTGGAGTTGCCGTTTTAAAAAAGCCGGACAAAGGTCTTGCTTCTGACAGTGCAGGGCTGTATGTGGTTTTAAAAACTGCGGGCGGCTTACTCGTTGATCTCAATGGCCTCTATGTAGATTGGTCTTTGGCTCCGATACAGGCTCCGATAGCTATGATTGCCACTCAGGTAGATGCCACGACGGCAACGCTTGCAGACCTTACTGAATTGGCTTTGGATGTCGAGGCAGGTAAAAATTATCGATTCAATGCTAGATTGTATGTCAATGCCGACCTGACAGGTGGCTGTAATGTTTCCGTGTCTGGAACGGCCACGGCCACGGCCATTATTTATCAGGTCTTGGCTTATGATCCGGCAGTAATGGGTTTTGCAATTTGTGACAGGAAAGTGGTTTTAGATGATCCGGGAGCGGCGCAGACAGGAGCAGAGAACCCATATATTGAAATCACAGGGGAAATTGAAGTTAATACCGCTGGAACGATAGTGCCTCAGTTTGCTCAAGCAGTGGCTAACGGCTCAAGCAGCGTCTTGGTTGGGTCTCATTTCTGGGTTCAGGAGATTAATCCGTGAGTGTGCGGCAAGCTCAGACTAAGGATATTCCGGAACTCATTATCATGTTCACGAAGCTCTTGGCATCTTTGGAGAACAAAGGCAACCGGCTTTATACCAGGGACGAAAAGAGATTCCAAGGCGGAGTCATGGCCTTGATCTCCGATAAAATGAACACCACCAAGAATATCGTTCTGGTCAAAGTGAACGATCAGGATAAGCCGGTAGCTTTTATTGTGGGATGGATTATCTATTACCCTGAGTTTTTTGAGGATCATGTCCGGGGCGAAATTCAATGGATGTGGCCCTTGGCATTTTCTACCAAGCCGCTCCTGGATGCCTTCGATGCCTGGGCGCAATCTCAGGGGGCCACGGCTCGGGGGTGCTATCAAACTCCTTCCCATGAAACATCTGGGAAAATGATGAGAAGGGACGGAATGGAGTTGGAATTGTATCATTTTTGCAAGAGGTATTAGCAATGACTATTCGCATGGCTCAGGTCGCAGACTTGCCGTCTCTGCTTATTCTTTTTGTGGATCTCCTGGATTATCTCAAGGGGGAAAACCCAAACCTGGATTACTCCCGGGACCGGGACAAAATAATAGGTGGATGTCTTGAAACTCTGCGGGGCAAAATGATTACTCCGGGGCACATCGTGTTGGTGGCAGAGGAAAATGGAGAGATTAGAGGCTTTTGTGCCGGCCAACTTTTAATTATGCCGTCCTTTTTTGAACATGAACTTGTCGGAGCCTGTGAGTGGCTGTACCCCCTGGATATTCCGCTCATGCGGTCTTTAGTGGCTGCATTTGATAAATGGGCCATAAATAACGGAGCTACTGGCCGGACAGGATACACCCCGGCAGATACTAAATCCGAAAAACTAATGATTCGTAACCGGATGGCTTTACAGACTTCCACCTTCTTTAAAGCCTATCCCGAGAGGTAAAAGCCATGGGCGCACCTTCAGGCGGCGGAGGCTCCAGCAGCACGGTCAACCAAACGAAGTCCTGGGCGGAGTATGTTCCGCCTGAGACCTATGAGGCCTACAAACAGTTGATGCCGAAATTGGGGGCTAAGTACGATGTGGGCTTGACACCGGAAGAAAAGCAATATTATACCGGGCAGACCATGGCTGACACGGCTTCGCAGTTTTCCAGTGCAGGAAAGACGCTGAACGAGAACCTTACCCGCACCGGCGTAAAAGGTGGAGCGGCAGCCGAAGCATACGGGGACTTGGCTCGCAGCAAAGCTATGGCCGGGTCTACTGGACTGGCAAGTATTTCAGGTCTTGACTTGCAAAAGAAATCGGAGAATACTTCTAACATTATGAAAGCTATTTCTTTGCCAGGTTCTCCGATCCAGACTGGAAGCACGACCACTTATAGTCCATCTAAAGGCGGGGGGTCGTAATGTATAGCGATGACCTTACTCTTGAATCATTAATCCAGAAAAACAAGAAAATGGACCCCAACCTTGTCCCTGGAGCTACTCCTGCGGTGACACCTGAAAGATTTGCGCAACAAAGAGGAATTGCTTCAAAAATCGGCAATGTGACAGGCCCGTTGATGCAGTTAGGGGGAGCCGTTACAACCTTAGCAGGGCAACCTTATGTGGGTATTCCCCTTTCCATTGCGGGCGGGGGAGTGAAAGGGGCCGCTAACGAAGGGCCTCTTGGTGCCGTTAAGGGAGCAGGGATAAGTGCAGGAACGGCAGCTTTAGCGGCTGGGGCCGGGGCAGGACTAAACGCTCTCAAAGATGCCGGGACAGGGTCGGAAGCAATTATTACAGGTTCTAAGTTGTCGGCTCCTTTATCGGGGGCAATGAAGGACCCTGGCATGTTGGCCTCCTTGAATTCTTCTGCTCCGTCTTCTGCGGTTTCTGCCGCTGCCACTCCTACCGAAGCGGCGCCTGCCATGAGCGACGCAGCCATAAACCAGAGAAGTAATGATTTAATGCTCAGTTGGATGAAGGGAGGGCCGAATACTCCTGCTCCAGCTACTTCAGTTTCCCCTCCTTCTTCTGTGGGGTATGCAGGTCCGAATCAGTTGGCTGTAAGTAATCCTGCTACCAAACTTACTTCTCCTTATGCCAAGATGTCCGGCATGGACGTGATGAGGGCGATGAATCAAGGAGGAAGTTAATCATGCCTTTCTTCGCAACTGGTGGCGGCGGCGGGCCCTGGTCAACCCCATATCAGCCTGGGATTATTGATCGTGTTGCTCAGATTGCCGATACTCTTGGAGGTATCGTCAACCTGGGCATGGGCCTTGTCAATCGCTATAAACAACAGAAGCAGCAATCGGCCTTGCAGCCGATTAAGGTGGCCAGGGAACTTTACCCGGACCAGCCTGTACCGATTGATCAAGCGGCGGGTAAACGGTTGGAATCGGCTTTCCCTGGCCTTAAACTTCCCCGGACTACTACCGAGAGTAACGCCATGACCATGGGTGGTATCTGGCAGGGCATGGCTCAAAGCGGAACACCCAAGGATGCAGCGGGGCGGATGCTCACTTCTCCGCAGGACCCGAAGCAAATCCTTCGAGAGCAGATTCAGGCCAAGGCGCTGGCTAGTATGCCCGAGGAAGGAGAGTATTTGCCGCTTCCGGGTGCTCGGCCTAAGACCTTGGAGGAAGCGGTAGTTCGGTCCCTGAAACCCGGAGAAGACCCGCGGGCGATTTACCAGACCATTAAAGGTAAACAGAATCGACTTTATAGGGGTCCGAACAATGCCCTTTATAATATAGCTGGCCAGCAGGTAGTGACAGGAGAGGAACCTACTACTACTTTTCTGGGCCCCCAAGGGCCTTACACGGTGAAGGGGAAAAACGTTAAGGCCGATCCGTATGCACTGGCAGCGACTAAGGAGGGGTATGTTAGAGGACGGCCCACCACGATCATCGATGATGAAACCCAACTCCCTACGGGAACTGTAACCGGCAAGGTGCATTTCCAAAAGGGAAAGAAATCTGGGGAAGTACAGATGCTTACGGAGACACAGGCCACCGATATGGCGAAGGCTGGCAAGACGGTCCCCAAAGGCACCAAGATTATCAAAGACACCGAGTACAACGCTGCCAGGAATGAGGCGGTTAAAAGGGCGACTACCGACTTGACCACGATGGGAAACTCCCAGGCGCAAGAGGAACAGATTAACAAGTTGACTAAACAAATCCTCCAAGAACGGGCTAAGGGCAAGTCTGCCCGGAGCGGCTCCGGGACAGGAACGATTCCTCAAACACGTCCCGCTCCTGGAGGCAATGCTACCTATACTGGACGGCAGGACTCCAAGGGCTATCCCATTTACAAACTTCCCAATGGCAAAGAGCAGGCTTGGGCGGGGGAATAGGTAATGTCCTGGGTTGACCCCGATACTTCGACGGCGACTTCGGAAGTCCTTACTGGCTGGCAGGAACCGAGCAAGAAGGGCTGGAGCAAAGACGAACTTGTCGGTCATGCGGTGACAGCAGCCGAGAAGTATAACGTGCGTCCTGATATTTATTTATCTTTGATCAACCAGGAATCAGAGTTCAACCCTAATGCTAAATCGAAGACCGGAGTGCGGGGCATTTCCCAGATGACCTTGGCAACCGGAAAACCTTATGGGATTTTAACTGAAGAGGACCGAAGCAACCCCCTCAAG
>JAKAGP010000143.1 GCA_021825785.1 Nitrospirota bacterium | reverse complement strand
TCCCAGCCAATCCAGCTTTGTTACAAGGGTTCGAAGACCCAATCAACCTATAAGGGCTTTGGGAGGCAGGGGACACACAGTACTCAGGATTCTCAGACCCAGGACGCAGCGAGTCCTCCTGCCTTTTTCCCCTCCTTTTATAACATACTCTGCGGGTAGGTGGACGCAGTCTTGCTTTTCACAAATTTTCAAAATATGCCATGATTCTAACGGAACTTCTCAGGAGAATAGTGCTGTCATATTTTTATTCGTTTTTAGCCAACAACCATGAGGCGGCTGAATGGAGAGTTAAGCCGGATGGCTTATCCGTCGGCATTTCGGGGGATCAAATCTCCCACTTTATCTGGCGTATTCTGGACCAGCGCGTATATTTCCACAACTCCATCTCGATCAGGCGCCAATCAAATATTTCAGGGTCATAGATTTTGCCGTGCTCTTTTGCATATTGGCTGTAGACCGGATGCTCACTGTCTCTTATGTCCTCACAGAATTTGTAATAGCCGCTGACGCCGCCGACATCCTCGGGCGGGCATGTCCTTCTTCCAGCCAGAAATTGTATGATCCTTTCGCCCGGGCCGGGAACGTAATTTTTATTTTCGAGCGTTATATGATGAAGCCAGGAATCCCCAAAATCATAGAGATATTCAAACACGGCATTTTCCTGGTTCACCAGTTCTCCCAGCCTGAAGCGGCCCTCTTCTTTACCGTCCTCCGGGGATTCGGGTTTTTCGGTATACCTTTGCCCACCGACCGTAAACTCGTGCTGATGGTAATCTTCCCAGCCCATGACGATCTGAAGGATATCATGAAGCCGGTCAAGGGTAATATCGGACGGGACAGCAATCCGCCTCCATATCTCAGGCATGATGCCGTCAACCGATATTTTTAAAACGCAACACTTGATTTTCATTTTCTTCCCTATTGATGGTTTTACCCTTTGAAGAGTGCAGACCCGGAACTTACCTTATAGCTTCCTTGAACGCCTTTCCAGCCGTGAACTTGGGCGTCTTTGAAGCCCTTATCTTTATGGCCTCACCGGTCCGGGGATTTCTTCCCGTCCTTGCGGCCCTTTTTGAAACGGCAAACGTCCCAAAACCTACCAGAGTAACCTTGTTTCCTTTTTTCAAAGCCTTGCCGATGCTTTCGATAAACGAATCCAAGGCCTTTTGGGCCCCAGCCTTTGTAATGCCCGCGTCCTGCGCCATTTTTTCAACAATCTCAGCCTTTGTCATTATTCCTCCTTTGAAATGTTTTGGCAGACAATTATAACATCGGAGGCCCCTCCGGAGTAGAGATGAACTTCGCGTTTCCCTCTGTTTTCAATCCGTCTGCTTTTTTGTTACCATAGAGTGCCGCTTGTTCCGGCGGCATCGTAATTTGACTGAGGAGTATTCGTAACTCCATGAAAATACTTGAATATTCAGATCTCGACATTTCGGGGCTGGGCCGCCAGTATCAAAAGTTGATAGGTTTCCTTGAAAAAGATGATTTCCAGTCCGCCCAGGTTAAAAAACTGGCCGGGCACGGCCTCTACAGGGCAAAGCTTGATGACAGCAACCGGCTGCTCTTTAAGATCATGGAGTACGAGGGGGCTCGTCATGCCCTCATCCTGGAGGTCGTGCGAAATCACGCCTACGAAAAATCGAAATTTCTTAACGGGGCAAAGCCAAATGAGTCGAGTATCCTGCCCGTGGATAAGCCCGGGCTTGCAAGGGAGGCCCTACCCTCCCTTGTCTATGTCAACCCTTTAGACAGGAGGTTTCACCTCCTCGACAAGATAATATCCTTTGATCCCTGGCAGGACGAGGTATACCGCGAGCCGGCCCCGCTAATCGTCATCGGCCCCGCAGGCAGCGGCAAGACGGCCCTTACCCTTGAGAAGATGAAGGTGGCGGCCGGCGAAGTGCTCTACGTGACCCTGTCCCGGTACCTGGCGGACAATTCAAGGAACATCTATTACGGCAACCGCTACGAAAATGACGGCCAGGAGCTGACATTTTTATCCTTCAGGGAATATCTCGAAACGATGCGCGTGCCGGAGGGCAGGGAGATCGCTTACAGCGCATTTGCAAGGTGGCTCATGCGGTTTCCGAGACAGCAGAGGGTCGCCGATGCCCATCGCCTGTATGAGGAGTTCAGGGGCGTGGTCACCGGCTCCGTAATCGACAAGCCGTGGCTGAGCCGTGACGATTATCTGGGTCTGGGCGTCCGTCAATCCATCTATCCCGAGGCCGAGCGCGGTCTCGTATATGACCTGTTTGAAAAATATCTGGCCTTTCTCAGGGGAAACGGCCTGTACGATCCCAATATCCTGGCCCACGACTATCTTGGACTTGTCAGGCAGACTTACGATTTCGTGGTGGTCGACGAGGTGCAGGATATGACAAACGTCCAGCTCCATCTCGTCCTCCAGAGCCTGAAGCGGCCCGGGAATTTTATCCTGAGCGGGGATTCCAACCAGATAGTCCATCCCAATTTCTTCCGTTGGAGCAACCTGAAATCCATGTTTTACGCCTCGGAGCCGGTTGAGACGCAAAAAGTGACGCGGATACTGCAGTCCAACTTCCGAAACTCCGTCGCACTGACCAACCTGGCCAACGCCCTGCTCAGGATCAAGCAAAAACGCTTCGGCTCCATCGACAAGGAGAGCAATTATCTCATGAAGAGCGTCTCTGCCGACGCCGGTGAGGTCGTGTTCGTAAGGGACAGTGAAAAGGCTAAGCGTGATCTCAATCAGAAGACCCGCAAGTCCACGAGCTTCGCCGTCCTGGTGATGCGCGACGAGGACAAGGCGGATGCGCGCCGGTTCTTCGATACCCCGCTTCTTTTCAGCATACAGGAGGCGAAGGGGCTAGAGTATGAGAACGTCATACTCTTGAATTTCATCTCTTCAGAGAGGGCCAATTTCAGTGAGATAATTAATGGCGTCAACCCTGACGGCCTGGAAGGAGACCTTGAGTACCGGAGGGCTCGTGACAAAACTGACAAGACGCTTGAGGCTTACAAGTTCTACGTAAACTCCCTTTATGTCGCCATAACCCGCGCGGTGCGGCGATTATACCTGATTGAGAGCGACACGGGACATCCCCTGATCCGGATGCTGGGCATAAAGGACCTGAGGGAGATGGCTTCAATCGAGATGAAGGAGTCCAGCACCGCGGACTGGCAGGCCGAGGCCAGGAGGCTTGAGCTTCAGGGCAAACAGGAACAGGCGGATCAGATCAGACGCGACATCATCAAAACCAAACCGGTCCCATGGGAGGTCTGCACTCCGGAGAAGGTGACAGATCTTCTGGGTCTGTCCAATAAGGAGGCTTCTCAAAAACCCAGGAAAACGCTCTTTGAATACGCCCTCTTCCATGACGAACCCATGCTGATAAGGGCATTGAGCGGACAGGGGTTCGACAAGGCCGGGCGGATCTATTATTTGAAGGACGGCCGGATGCTGCTCAACCATTCCCTCTACAAACAGCAGAAGATGCAGTTTTCCGGACAATATCTGCAGCGGTATTCCGGCGCTTATTTCAAGGAAGTCATAAGGGAGTGCGAACTTTACGGAGTGGACCACCGGAACGTATTCAACAAGACGCCGCTTATGATGGCGGCGCGGGCGGGCAACGCGGCTCTTGTCCGTGAGCTGCTCGGGGCGGGCGCGGACACGGAGCTGACCGATAATTACGGCCTGACGGCCTGGCAGTGGGCGCTGCAGCGTATTATCGAGGACAAAAAATTCGCCCAGGCGGGATTTCCGGCGGTGCACGAGCTTCTGGCGCCATCGATGGTGAGTCTGAAAGTGAACGGCCAGCTGGTCAAAATCGATCGAAGGCAGGGAGAGTTTCTCCTGTTTCACGTCTTCTTCGCCGCTTTCCGGTCCCTTATCAGCAGCGGATATGCGGATATCTTCGGCGGATGCGCCGATACCGTCCCGCTTCCCGCCGTTGCCATAGCGTACATCCTGGGGTCCCTGCCTGGCAGCGTCATCCCCGATTACCGGAAGAAGCGCGCCTATATCTCAGCGCTCCTTTCAAAAAACGAATCGGATAGCGCCAATGCCTACGGGAAAAAACTTTTCACAAGGAAAAACAGGGGCCATTATATCCTAAACCCCGGGCTTTCGATACGCCGGAAAGAGGACTGGATCGACATTTACGATCACGCCAACATCGGGCATATTTTGAAAATGTGCGGCGAAGGAGATAATGGTTTTCGCGGGGATATCCTGTGCCTGCTTTCTGTAAGAGGCGCACGGCCAAATCATGCTTCCCGGCCGGGACCAGAGCGGCAGACCAGGCAGCCGGTCAAGGATTCAGGAGCAGTCTCCCCGCTCCGGCCCGATACGGGGGAGGAAAATCGCGGTCTTCCCCCGGAC
Organism: Nitrospirota bacterium; assembly: GCA_021825785.1. The sequence continues at coordinate 1,363 of JAKAGP010000143.1, read as the reverse complement.
ATCAGGTAAAGAAGACCAGGCCTTGCGGATAACTCACAGTACATCACACCGGAGAGAAGATAGGCCTTTTTGTATGTTTCTAACGGAATTTGTTGCGCTAGGCCGAGGCCTGCCGCCCATTTACTCCTAATCCTTATTGAACTTGGGCGAAAAATCGGGAGCGGGATGCGCTACGGCATCCCCGTATTGCCTCCGCCATTTCCTTTGATTTTCCCATAGGTAAGATAAGGAATAACGTTCACCGGGAATTTCCTTTACCTCGGCATAGTCCCAGAAACCTAAATCCCTGCCTATTTTGCTTATGGTTGCACGGCCTCCATGAATGTCGTCCCTGGCATGACCTACGTAAGATTCGCCAGGGACGTAAATAATGTCTCCTACTTTAAACCGGCGTAAGAGAAGCCTTCCAAAAACGCTTTTAAAAAATGCAGCCCGAAACTTTGCCCGGTTCTTCTTTGCCTTATATACTAAATTATCCAAAAGACAAAAGACCGGCGGCCTTTTAGGCATAATTAATGAGCATCCCTTAGGGGCGGACATGCACCTGTGCCGGATTTGCGATGGCGGCGGACAAGGGTTGAGAAATTTTGGTCTTTCAATCTATATGAGGGAACTCCCATATAAACTCCTGCCGGGAATTTTACCTGCTTCGCATTTTATGATGAACTTTAATAATTAGCAACAGGTCTTGTCAAGACAATATGGCTTTAAAAAACCAATTGCCGCACCATGGGAATCTCTTCAGCTCGCCCCGGCCACATTCAGGTCTGCCTGGCCCATCGGCCACAGCTTTCTTATTTGAACTGGGGAGACTGGCTCAGGCAAACTTCCGTTCGTACTCCGCGTCCTGAGGGCATCAGGCCCGACTTTAAACTTCAGGGCGTATTTCAGTATCCTTGGCATTCCCTCAAAAGGGAGGACTTGAGGGGTAATAAATTGCATGACGGGTAGCGGTCACAAATCGTGACGCAAATGCATGTTTCGAACGAAAAAATCGCACTAGTTTCGACTTTTGGAATCTGCGAGGTATCAGGTGGACAAGCCATCCTGATATCGTGCCTGAGGACTTTGACCGAGAGTCACTTGGCCGTCCGGTCCAAACCGGCAAGCGGTGGAGAGCTATATGTTTACGGGTGTGACTTTCCAAATCTTTTCGGCGTACTCGCGCACGGCCCTGTCACTGGAGAACTGCCCAGATCGGGCGACGTTTAGGATCGCCATCCTGGCCCATCGGTTCCTGTCTTTATAAGCCGTCGCTGCCATGTCCTGGCACTGTATATAAGAGGCATAATCGGCAAGGACAAAATAGCTGTCATGGTCCATAAGCGACCGCACGATCGGCTGGAAGAGTCCGGGTGCCCCC
>JAKAGP010000142.1 GCA_021825785.1 Nitrospirota bacterium | reverse complement strand
ATCGTCCGTGACGCACTCAATACCCATCTTCAGCTTGAGGGCCGGGATAACGGAACAGAGGTTGGCGTTGCCGCAGCGTTCACCGTAACCGTTTATGGTGCCGTGCACCTGGACCGCACCCAGGCCGGCGGCGATAAGAGAATTGGCCACGGCGCACTCCGAATCGTTATGGGCATGTATGCCGAAAGGGGTTTTTATATTTTTTTGTTTTTTGATTTTTTCGATTTTCTTGACTTCCTTGATGATCTGTATGAGCGTGTCCGGCAGCGTCCCGCCGTTGGTGTCGCAAAGCACAAGGCAGTCCGCGCCGCCCTGCGAGGCGGCTTCAAGGCATTTAAGGGCATATCCGGGGTTCGCCTTGTATCCGTCAAAAAAATGCTCGGCATCGAAAAAAACCTGCTCGATGCTCTGTTTGAGAAAGGAAACGGAATCCCGGATGATCTTAAGGTTTTCCTCCAGAGGGACGCGGAGGGCCTCCCGGACATGGAAATCCCACGTCTTTCCGAATATGGTGGCGGCCTTTACCCCTGAATGGACTATGTGCCTCAGGCTCTGGTCGTCGGAAGCCTTGTGCCCGGGCCTGTGCGTGCTGCCAAAGGCGACCACACGGGCTTTTCTCAGGTGAAGCGCTTTTACCTTTTCAAAATACTCGGTGTCCTTGGGGTTGCTTGCCGGCCAGCCGCCCTCGACATAATCGACACCCAGCTCATCGAGCTTTTCGGTTATCCTTAATTTATCGTCTACGGAGAAGGAGATATCTTCAGCCTGGGAGCCGTCCCGCAAGGTCGTGTCATATATAAATACCCGGCCCATAGGAGATAATTTAACACATTTAATTATTTATCTCATTTAATTAACCCATTAACGGATAATTAATCCCTTCCGTCTTGACCTAGCCTCTCCGGCTGTGTTAATTTTTATGGCTTAACAAGAAAAATCTTCTAGCGGAGGACGTTTAAAAATGCTCAAGCGCTATCTACTGGCTCCGGGACCTACACCTGTTCCGCCGGAGGTCCTGCTCCGGATGGCCATGCCGATAATACATCACAGGGCCCCTGACTTCATCCCGATCTTCGAGTCGGCAAAGAACAGGCTGAAATGGCTCTATCAGACCAATAATGACGCGCTCATTCTCACTTCGAGCGGCACCGGGGCGATGACCGCCTCGGTCAATAACTTTTTTAACCAGGGCGAGCACGTGGCCGTCGTGAACGGCGGCAAGTTTGGTGAGCGGTGGACAAAGATATGCCAGGCTTACGGCCTTCAGGTAACTGAAGTAACCGTCCCCTGGGGACAGGCCGTCAATCCGGCGGACGTGGCCGGAGCGCTGGAGAAGGACCCCTCCATAAAGGCCGTCTTCATGCAGGCGGTCGAGACATCTACCGGTGTTTACCATGACGTAGAGGCCGTGGGTGCGGTCTTGAAAGATAAAAAAGACGTGCTTTTTATAGTGGACGCGATCAGCGCCCTGGTTGCCCATGACCTGAAGACGGACGCATGGGGCGTGGATCTTATGATCGGCGGCTCGCAGAAGGGGCTTATGCTCCCGCCGGGCCTGGCCTTCCTTAGCGTCTCCGCAAAGGCTTGGGAAAAGGCCGAGGGCTCGAAGATGCCGCATTTCTATTTCAACCTGAAAAAAGAGCGCGATGGCCTCAAGAAAAACCAGACCAATTTCACCCCGGCCGTCTCCCTCATCGTAGGGCTCGATGCGGCCCTGGGGATGCTTGAGGAAGAAGGCCTGGGCGCCGTATTTGCCCGCCACGCGAGGCTTGCCAACGCTATGAGGCATGCAGTTTCGGCAATGGGGCTGGAGATATACCCCATCCAGTCTCCAAGCAACTCGGTAACGGCGATAAAGGCCCCCGAAGGAGTGGACGGACAGGAGATATACAAGACCCTGAGGGAAAAATACGGGATCACGGCAGCCGGCGGCCAGGACAAGCTCAAGGGCAAGGTCTTCCGCGTCGCCCACCTGGGTTATGCCGGGACTTTTGATGTGATCACTGCCGTCTCCGCGGTCGAGATGACTCTCAAAGGCCTGGGCCACCCCATAAAGCTTGGAAGCGGGGTTGGCGCTGCCGAGGAGATACTCATCGAGAAAAGGACATCATAAATGATGAACAAGGTTCTGATAAGCGACAGCATCTCCCCAAAAGGCGTGGAAATATTAAAAAATGCGGGGCTGGAAGTCGATGTCCTAACAGGCATGTCCCCGGAAGAACTTAAAAGCAAAATAGGCGCATACCATGGCCTGGTGATAAGAAGCGCGACGAAAGTAACGGCAGAGATCATAGCCGCGGCCGAAAATCTGAAGGTAATAGGCAGGGCCGGCTCAGGCCTGGACAACGTCGACAGGGCGGCCGCCACCCAGAAGGGCATAGTCGTGATGAACACCCCCGGCGGGAACACGACAACCACGGCGGAGCACACCATCGCCATGCTTTTCTCCGTTGCCAGGCTCATCCCGCAGGCCACCGGGAGCATGAGGCAGGGACTTTGGGAAAAAAAGAAGTTCATGGGCGTGGAGCTTTACGGCAAGACGCTGGGCATAGTCGGGATGGGCAATATAGGCGCACAGGTAGCCAAAAAGGCACGCGGGCTTGAAATGAACGTTATAGCTTTCGACCCTTTCCTGAATGAAGAAAAAGCAAAGAGCATGGGAGTGCAGTGCGTCCAACTTGAAGAACTCTGGAAGAGATCGGATTTCATAACCGTGCACACCCCGCTTACTCCCGAGACCAAATACCTGGTGAATTCCAGGTCCATAGCCATGATGAAAGACGGGGTAAGGATAATAAACTGCGCCAGGGGCGGGATCGTGAACGAAAAAGACCTCATCGAGGCCCTTTCCTCAGGCAAGGTGGCTGGGGCCGCCCTGGACGTCTTTGAGAAAGAGCCTCCCACCGGCAACCCGCTTTGCACCATGGAAAACGTGGTTTGCACGCCCCACTTGGGCGCCTCCACAAGGGAGGCCCAGGAAAACGTGGCCGTGGCCGTGGCCGAGCAGGTAGCGGACTACCTGGTGGGGGGGATAATAAGAAACGCGGTGAACTTCCCATCCATTCCGCCCGAACAGGTCCCTCTGCTCACTCCCTACCTGAACCTGGCCGAGCGCATGGGAGGTTTTGCCTCACAGGTATTTGAGAACGGGATCAAAGAGGTCTCGATAGAGTACAGGGGTGAGGCCTCCGGGCTGAATACCGCCCCCGTTACGATAGCTGCCATAAAAGGGCTTTTGACCCCCGCCCTTGGCGAGAACGTGAACTTCGTGAATGCGCTCATCACGGCAAAAGAGCGGGGCATAGAGATAAAAGAGACCAAAAGCGGCGAGGCCGGGGATTACAGGAGCATGCTTAGCCTGCGCATAAAGGGCGACAGGGAAAACTCCATCAGCGGCACTCTTTTCAGCAGGAAAGACCCCAGGATAATAGAGGTCGATGGCGCTCCCGTCGAAATAATCCCGGAAGGAACAATGCTATTTATGTATAACAATGACAGGCCCGGCCTGATAGGGGCCGTGGGCACATTCCTGGGCACTCACGGGATAAACATCGCCCGTATGTTTTTTGGCAGGGAATCCGAGGGCGGAACGGCCGTCTCGGTAGTGAGCGTCGACAGCCCGCTGCAACCGGAGCACATAGAGCAGCTGAAGAAACTGCCGAACATATTGTCTGTCAGACAGGTGGCCCTCTGATGCCGGCGCTGATAGTAGCAGGGGCCCAATGGGGAGATGAAGGCAAGGGCAAGCTTGTGGATCACCTGGCCAGGCAGGCGCACACCGTTGCGCGCTACCAGGGAGGACACAACGCCGGTCACACCGTCGTCATCAACAACGAGAAATTCATCCTTCACCTGATACCTTCGGGCATCCTCCACGAGGGGAAGCTCTGCGTTATAGGCAATGGCGTGGTCATAGACCCGGCTTGCCTTATCGAGGAGATGGATGCGCTCATAAGCCGGGGAGTGAATATAGGCGATAACCTCCTCGTATCCGAGAACGCGCACCTTATAATGCCTTACCACATGGCGCTTGAGGCGGCCAGCGAGTCCCGAATGGGTTCAAAGATGATAGGCAATACGGGAAGCGGAATAGGCCCGGCCTACATGGACAAGATGGCGCGCACCGGGATCAGGATGAAGGACATAATGGACCCCGGACTCTTTAAGGAGAGGCTCAGGGCCGCCCTTGAAAAAGCCAACCGCCTGCTCGATGCCCTTTACGGGACGCAGGGGTTCGTCCTGGAAGAGGTGTTCGATAAATATACGGTTTATGCCGAAAGACTGAAAAAACATGTTGGCAACGCGGGCTTAGTATTGAACACCGCGCTGCGCGAAGGCAAGAACGTTCTTATCGAAGGCGCACAGGGAACACTTCTGGACATAGACCACGGCACTTATCCGTACGTGACCTCCTCTAACGCCTCGGCTGGCGGGGCATGCACCGGCCTGGGCATCGGCCCAACGATGATAGACGGGGTGATGGGCGTCATAAAGGCATACACAACCAGGGTCGGCAACGGTCCGTTCCCTACAGAACTGGAAGATAAGACGGGAGAGTTCCTGAGGGAAAAGGGCGGAGAGTACGGGGCGACAACCGGAAGGCCGAGAAGGTGCGGCTGGCTCGATATAGTGGCGCTGGACCATGCGGTGCGCGTCAACGGCTTGAGCGGATTTGCCCTGACCAAGCTCGATATCCTGGATGGGGTGGACACGATAAAGGTCTGCACCGCCTACAGGGTGGACGGCGCGGTCACAAGGGAATTCCCGCCGGATGCGGCCACGCTTGAGCGCTGCGAGCCCGTTTACGAGGAGCTCAAGGGATGGAAGGAGAGCACCTCGGGCATAAAAAAACTAGGCGGACTGCCGGCAAATGCCAGAAAATATATCGAATGGATCGAAGACAGGCTTGGCATCGGCGCAGACATGATCTCTACCGGGCAAAGAAGAGACGAGCTTATAATAGTCAAGGAGAATTTCCACTAGGGGGGGAAAGCTTTTTTTAAAGTTTAAGCTGCGGCCCGTAGACCTTTTCCTTAATGGCTTTTTCCCCGCGCTCTGCCCCCAATGCGGCATGCCGTCGCGCAGTGCGCGTTACGCCCCTCTCTGCCTGGGCTGCTGGCAGACGATATCCGCCCATAATGGACCTTCCTGCTCCGTGTGCGGCGAACCGCTGGCCTCCGGGCATGGTATCACCTGCGGGGAATGCCTGGCAGACAAACCTGCCTTTACAAAAGCCTATTCATACGGGCTTTTCGAGGGCGCGCTGAAGGAGGCCATCCACAGTTATAAATTTTCCGCGATACGCAGGCTCGCCCCGCCCTTGGCGGATCTGGTCCTGTCCATGGGGCTGCCGCCTGTTGACGCCGTTGCCGCCGTACCCCTCACAAAAAGCAGGCTGCTGGAGCGCGGTTTCAACCAGAGCATGCTTATCGCCAGGGAGATAGCCCGGAGGACGGGGGCCAGGCTCCTTCCTCACGCGCTGGAGAAGGTCAAGGACACCCCCGCACAGGCAGGATTGAACAGAAAAGAGCGCATCCTGAACCTGAAGGGGGCATTCATTTGCGGAGCCAAAGACAAAAATTCCGTCTCCGGCAGGACCGTCCTTCTTGTGGACGATGTCATCACTACCGGTCGCGGCCAGGATCCGGCCGCGGACTATACGCGACTCGATTTCGAAGAAAAGGTTGCCGATTGAGGCTGCATCCGGCGCGTTGTCGCCCGTGGTCAGAACCTCGATCGCCTTGCTCGCAATCTCGTTGA
>JAKAGP010000141.1 GCA_021825785.1 Nitrospirota bacterium | reverse complement strand
CAGGGACAACCTGGTGTCCTCGTCCATTTCCGTTGAGGAGTTCAGTAAAATGAAAGAGGAGGTGAAAGGTGAAGATAAAATTTAAGACCTCTCGTTTTGGCGACCTTGAGGTCGAAGACACGAGGACAATACAGTTTCCCGAAGGCATACCGGGGTTTTCCGCCCTTAAGCGGTACGTCCTTATGGATTACAAGGATACCCCTTTAAAATGGCTCCAGTCCATCGATAACCCGGATGTCGCCTTCATCGTCGCCGCGCCCGAAACTGTAACGGCTGGTTATCAGGTCAATGTGGATGAGCCGGTCAGGCAGCTTTTGGACCTTGAACAGAATGAGGACCTTGCGGTGCTCCTTATCCTCAGGGTGGAAGCTGGTAAGCTCATTCCCAACCTGAAAGCGCCGCTGCTTTTAAACCCGGCATCCATGAAAGGCGTGCAACTTCTGCCCGAACGGCTTTAGACAGCTCGTATCACCTTGCCCATTTTTCATTCCTGAAACGTCAAAAGACCGTCAGGACTGATCTTTCCGGCTTTCCGATCCAGTAAATAATCCGTCAAATTTCTGGCTGTCAATAATTTAACTTATTGAAATCAAAGATTTTTATGATGGGCATAATAATTGCTTTTTGACCACTGTATTGTGGCAGTCTGGCGGGCATTTAATGTCCGCTTAAGCCGGTAATGGACAGGGAGACAAAAGAATTTGAGCAATCTGGGAATTGGCAAAGCGTCCGTCACGATAATCGAGCCTCCTTTATATCAGCATAGCGAAGCCTTCCGGGAGATCGCGGAGACGGTCTGTTACGGACTTAAGGCGCAAGCAAAAGAAATAAATTTAAATGATTTCATTACTGACGGCTGGAACATTGTTTTTGGCGCGCACCTGCTAACGCCTGAGCAAATGGCGGGACTGCCTGAAAGATCGATAATATACAACCTGGAGCAGGCCGACCCGTCTTCCATGTGGGCGGCCATAAAACCTCTGCTGGGGCGCTTTCCCGTTTGGGATTACAGCCTGAAAAATATAGAGGCTTTCAGGGCGGCGGGATTTGGAGATGCGGTTTTCCATGTGCCCATTGGTTACAGGCCGGAGATGGCGCGCATCAAACCCGCTGCCAGCCAGGACATAGATGTGCTTTTCTACGGCTCACTGAACGAGAGGCGAAAAAAAATACTTGAGGCGTTAAGCCGGGAGGGCCTCAGGGTGGAAACGCTTTTTGGGGTTTACGGAGCTGAGCGCGATTCCTTTATAGCAAGATCGAAAGTGGTCCTTAATCTTCATTTTTACGAATCAAGTATTTTTGAACTCGTAAGGGTTTCTTATCTGCTTTCAAACAGCAAGGCTGTGGTTGCCGAATGCAATGAGAATACGGAAATAGACAGAGGCATCGGGGGCGCGTTCGTGGCGGCGCCCTATGGACGGCTCGTGAGCGAATGCATTGACCTGGTAAATGATGATGAAAAAAGAAAGGCGCTTGAGGCCCTCGCCCTGGAAAGGTTTTGCGCACGGGAAGAGGACATCTACCTGGATGCCGGTCTGGCATGGGCGGATTCTTTCCTGAACGGAAACAAAGAAATGGCACCGGCGCCCGTGCGGGGTGGCAAAGCGGCGGGCGCACTTTCTTCGCATACGGAAATTAACGAAAATATGGTCTCTATCGTGGTGACTGTTCCTGAAAAGTTAAAAAATTTACAGAACTGCCTGACACTTCTGGAGAAATATACTCATGGGCCGCATGAGATAATCCTGTCGGGAAGCCGTCTCACAGGCGATGGCCTTACAGGCGGCATCTCGAAATGGATCAAAAAGCATGCGGCCCAAAATCCCCAGCACAGGCTTGTCGAAACGGGCGGCGCAGGTTTTTCCGCGGTATGCAATGAAGGCATCAGGGCGGCGTCAGGGCAATATATAGTTCTTCTGGACAGCGGCGTGGAAGTGACGGAAGGCTGGCTCTGCGGGATGCTCGATTGCATGAGAAATATTGAAGGCGGGCCGGAAGAGGATATTTTGGCCGGTCCTCCGATTATTGGGCCCATGTGCAAAATTGCGGAGGGGCCGCAAAAAATTCCGGACTGCCTGTTTACCGGTCCAGTGACGGGGGAAGGCGGGCAACGGAAGAACGGGAGCGGCAACTGGCAGGAGTTTGAGCGCGAATTCAGGGCCAAAAATCAGAACTGCCGTTTTATCGCGCAGGGCCTTGATGATTTTTGCACCTTTACAACCCGTGAGCTGTTTGAAAAGACGGGTCTTTTTGACGAAACGTTCAGTTCGCGGCGTTTTGCAATGCTGGACTTGCTTCAGCGGGCCGTGCTTGAAGGCTCAAAGTGTTTTGTCGACGCCGGTACGATTATCCATAGAGATGAGGCGTATAAAACTAAAGTTTTTTCCGGGGCAGACGGGTTTTTCACTGACAGAGAGAACTTCGAAGATAAATGGGGAGCTATCGATGCGAATGGCTCCGATGCAAAAAAAAGTTCTCTGAAGACATTTGAAGAAGCGGTGAAGATGGAGCAAAAAGGCGATCTGGAAAAGGCGGTTGAGGCCTTCGTCCGGGCCATCAAGGAATCCCCAATGGATAATTCTCCATTCGTGAGAAGCCAATATTACCGGTTCGCGCGTGTGCTTGCCAGGAATGCCAAGTTCGGCCACGCGCTTGAAGTGCTCTCAAAAATAGAAATACCTGGAAAAGCCGATGACGGACCGGATTCAGCGGACGCGGTTGATTTCGAGCTTAAAGGATATTGCAAGGAGGGCCTTGGGGAGATGCAGGAGGCGGAGCGGTTTGCATCGCAGGCACTTGAGCTGCACAATGGGGCTGGCGCGCTTAACCTTATGGGTCTGGTCCAGTTCAAAAAAGTTAAAGAGGACGGGCCAGCCGTTGCGGCCTCGTTTTTTGAAGAGGCCATAAAGGCTGACGGGGGTTATGGCGAGGCTTACGCCAACCTTGGGGCTCTCAGGTGGGCGGAAGGCAAAAAAGAGGAAGCATTCGCACTTTTTGAGAAGGCTTTCATCCTTTCTCCCGCTGTGGATGACATAATCACGAATTACTACACCGTGGTCACCGGGATGCCCGGAGCCGATGAGGGAATAATTGACAGGGCGATAGCAAATCTGTTGCAGGCGGTCTCTTTTTATCCTGCAAAAAAACGCTTAAGGCATATACTGGCGGAGTTTTATTTAAGGCGGGGCCTGAACAGGGAAGCGCTTGAAACGATCGAAGATATTTTTCTGTCTTTTGGTGTTGACGACGACACTCTTTCCGCCGCGCTTCAGATAAGGGACATCCTTGGCCCGAAGGAGATCCCAGCCGAAATACTCGAAGAAAATAAACACAGAAACAGCCATGGGCTGTCCGTGTGCATGATAGTGAAAAACGAGGAAAAAGACATCGTGCGCGCTCTCCTGAATTTCAGGCCGTTTGCGGACGAGATAATATTGGTGGACACAGGCTCGGCCGACCGGACAAAGGACATAGCGAGAGCCCTGGGCGCCAGGGTCTTCGATTTCGAGTGGACGGGGGATTTCTCTGCGGCCAGGAATTTTTCCATCTCACAGGCGCAAGGCGGATGGATACTGGCGATGGACGCGGACGAGGTGATATCTCCGGAAGACCGGAAGCAATTGAGGTCGCTGATAGAGGGCGCGGACAATAATAAGACCGCCTACAGCTTTAATACAAGAAATTATGTCCAGTCGCCAGGGTTATGGGGCTGGACGGCAAACGATGGGAAATACCCGGAACAGGCGGGCACGGGCTGGGTGCCGAGCGTTAAGGTAAGGCTCTTTGCTAACGATGAAAGGATACGTTTCAGAAAACCCGTCCATGAGATGGTGGAGGCCTCGCTTGAAGAGGCGGGCATAAAATTCTTGCTCTCAGGCATCCCCATCCACCATTACGGGAAGCTGAGCACGGACAAGGTAAAGGAAAAAGGCAGCGATTATTACGAGTTGGGCAAAGTGAAACTTTCCGAAAAGGGCGCTGACGGGTTTGAGGCGTCCGTGGAGCTTGCCATTCAGGCAGCGGAACTCAACAGGTTCGATGACAGCCTTGAGAACTGGCGCAGGGTAGCCGAACTCAGACCTGGTTACAAGAGGGCATATTTGGGAATGGCGAACGCATTGTGGTCGCTTGGGCGTTATGAAGAAGCCATGCAGGCCATCGACAAGGGATTCGCCTCTCCCCTTGAGAGGACTGAAACAAGTTATCTGTATGCCTGCTGCCAGGTCTTGTCCGGCCAGGCTGAGGCGGCTGTCTCGATGCTCGAAAAAAGAGAAAAAAGCGAAAAAAGCGGCGGCGCTCATCCGATGGACCTGCTGGCGCTTGCCCTGGCCTGCTTTTGCACCGGGAGGAAGGAAAGGGGCAAAACCCTCGCGAAACGGGCAGGCCGTTTTATGGACGCGCCTTCCGCGTTTGGATTGCTTGCGAAAAGGCTCATTGAAAATGGCAGGAACGATTACGCTATCGCGGTCCTCGAAGCTCTCAATGAGGAAAAAGCCGTAAACCCGGCCATCACGGCCATGCTGGCAGGATGTGTGCTGGAAAGGGCAAAAGCGGGCGGCGCGGAAGCGGAGCCTGAAAGGGACCGGCCCGCAATTGATGCAGATAATGTAAAGCAATACTTGCGGGCTTTTCTCCAGTTGAAACTGGATCTCTTTCTGAAAAACCCTTCTTCAAGGCTTGAGCTGCCCATATATGCCAGTCCGAAGGTTTCAATTGTCCTGTGTTTCGCGGGCATGGCGGAATACGGCTACCAGTGTCTGGAATCTTTGAAGGCGAACGCGGATGTCCCGTACGAGGTGATAATCGTAGACAATGGTTCGAACGATCAAACGCCCCTTCTTTTGGACAGGATTGATAACGCCGTCATCATACGAAACGGTGAAAACAGGGGGTTCGTCCTGGCCTGCAATCAGGGCGCGGCGGCGGCTAAGGGCGAATGGCTTTTGTTCCTGAACAACGACACCCAGATAATGCCGGGGCTTTTGTCCTCGTTGATAAAAACAACAAGAGAAATCAGTGGTTGCGGCGCCGTTGGAGGGAAGCTCATCCTTCCGGACGGCAGCCTGCAGGAGGCGGGCAGCATCATATGGAATGACGGCTCCTGTCTCGGTTACGGGAGAGGCGATGATCCATTCAAACCCGAATACTGCTATGTCAAAGAAGTGGACTATTGTTCGGGGGCCTGCCTGCTGGTAAAAAGCGATATCTTTAAACAAACCGGCATGTTCGATGAGCGCTTTTGCCCGGCGTATTATGAGGAAACGGACCTGTGCATGAAGATCAGGGACGCCGGCTACAAAGTTGTATTCCAGCCGTCCGCATTAATGATACATTACGAATTCGGCACTGGCTCAAAAAACGGGGCCATGGAGCTGCAGACCATAAACAGGGAGAAATTCCGCGAAAAATGGGCGAATGAGCTGAGCGGCCATTATCCCCCTTCCAAGGAGAATATTCTCCTGGCCAGGGACCGTTCCGCCCGGACAAAAGCCGGGATACTGTGTGTCGAGGACCGCGTGCCCGACCCGGGGCTCGGAACCGGCTATCCCAGGAGCCACACCGTTTTGGAGTGCCTGTCCGAACTGGGTTACAGGCCTGCCCTCTTCCCTTTGCTGTTTCCCGAGCGCCTTGAACCGTGCACATCCAGGCTCCAGCAAAAAGGCATAGAAGTCATATTCGGGGAAAAAGGCAAAAAGGGCAAAAAGCCGGATTTCAAGGCTTTTTATGCCGCGAGGCCCGATTATTATGACGTGGTCTGGATAAGCCGTCCTCACAACATGGAAGCGATAATAAATGTTATCAAGGCGATCAATCCCGCCCAGAAGATAATTT
>JAKAGP010000140.1 GCA_021825785.1 Nitrospirota bacterium | reverse complement strand
TTTCGTTCAAGTTTCCTGGTAAAGTATCCGATACTTGGGCAGAAGGGCAAAACGGAGTACCTCGAAGGCGCCGGCCATGCTTTCCCGCATGGACACTTTTCTGAAGATGGAGAAAAGCCGCCGGGGACTCATGTAAAACCCGAGGTATCCCCGCCGTTGAATGGCCAGCAACCTTTCCGGCGTGACTTCGCATACGCTGAAATTTGCCTGAAAAAAGCTGAAGCGGTGGGGGGGGAGCCTGCGCAATTCCTCCCGTTGTTGCGGGGGCAGACGCTCGAACATCCTGGTTCCGGGAAACGGCGTGCAGATGTTGATCGATATGATATCGATCGGCAGGCTCCGGGCGAATGCAAGCGTCGATTTGATCTCCCGCTCGGTTTCAGTGGGATTTCCTATGATAAAAAAACCGCCGAGAATAACTCCTTTTTTCTTCGATATGTAATGTGAAATTTTTTTTATTTTTTCCAGGTCCTGAACTTTGGATGTAATTTTTTGTATTCGCTGCGAACAGGTCTCTATGCCGAAATTTATCCTCTTGGTCCCGGCTTGTAACATTTTGTCAACAAGTTCTTCGGTCAGCAGGTCGGCCCGCAGGCCCGGCGAGAAGGAAATCGCCAATTTTATTTGTTTCTCGATCAGCACATTGCAAAGCTCCTCCATCCGCCCGGGGTCCATGTTTGCGATGTCGTCCCATATCTCGACGGCTTCGATTCCGTAATCGCGGATCAACAATTCAAGTTCCGAGATTATGTTCGCAACCGAGCGCGCCCGGAACTTCTTGCCCATCATGTTGTGACAATAACTGCATGTAAACGGGCAACCCCGGGAGGTCATGATGGGGAGGACGCGCTTGCGGCCTATGACGGGGTTCATCGAGTGGCTGGGGCGGCTGAAGTACCTTTCGACGTCGATCATGTCCCATGCCGGAAAAGGCAGCGTGTCGAGGTCGTTCACGAGGTCCGCCGATGCGTCGTAGACAATGTCCGAATGGGCTGCCTGAATGACGCGGGGAATGGCCGGGACGTTTTCATCACCTTTTTCGATGTGCGCAAGAAGCCTCGCGAAGGGGATTTCGCCCTCGCCCATCACCAGGTAGTCTACAGGGCAATTTTCAAGTACGTATTGCGGAAACACCGTGGCAAGGGGCCCTCCCGCCACGATGCTGCGAACATGAGGCCGGATGGACCGGGCGATGTCCACGAAAAAAGCCGTGTCGGGGGGGATCCCGTAAATTCCGGCAATGTCGGGCGCCCAACGCGCCACATACTGCGCGGCGTTCTCCCCCGACATGCGGTCCAGCCGGAAATCTTTTATTTCTATGATCCAGTCCGGGTGCGCCTTGCGGATATAGGCGGCCACTGCCATTAGGCCCAAGGGGGGGGTTACGATGTTGTAGTGTGAGCCTGGATAGATGAGAAGAACACGCAAGATGTTTCCCCTAACAGCCTGTTAGCAGCCTGTTGAAAAATTCGAATTCACACAGGCTGATGAAAAACGATGAAATGCAAGGCACGCGAAAAGCCAATGAGGGCGCGTACTTTTCGCCGTCTTTTCTATCGGGCCTAAATCTCAGCTTTTTCAACGAGCTGCCAAAAGACAGCCGGAGCATGGAGTTTGTTTTATAAGCCCGGGTAACGTTTCAGGACTATGAAACAAAATTTAATACCACAAAACGATGTAACGATACAGACGCCCTTTAACGAATGTCAACGGAATTATAAAGCCGCGGGCGTCACGCCGAAAGGAAACGGCAGGCGCGCCTTGATCTCCCGGAGGGGCTACGTCCCGGGCAAGGGTGAAGCCCGGACCCCGCACGACGATTCTTTTGGGCGGTCCGGAGGGGCATGGCGGCGCCAGGACCTGGGCATTATCCGTCAGGCGTCTGACGGGCGCCTTTTGGAAAACATCCCCTTCCACACCGCGGACGAACTTGAGATCGTTCACTCCCGCGCATATGACAAGCGGTCCCCCACTCCACCGCGGCACTGGCGGGGCCTCGAGAAGCCTTACCCGGACAAAGGGGAAGGCCGTTTCCTCCTTTAGCTTCCAATCCGAAAATTGCTCGTCAAAAAGCTGCTCGCCCTTGCCGCCGAACTCGGGAATGAGCCCGAACATGCGGAAGTCGTATCGCACGTTCCATATCCTGTTGACAAAAAAAGCGTTCCGCATGGATGGGTAGTCCGCCCAGCAGTTCGAAAAGTTGAGGAGAACGGATTCTCCCGAGGCGCGCCGGCCGCTTTCTTTCGTAAGCGACGCGAGGTCGGCCCAGTAGGGCCCCCCCTTACCCGTTGCGTGCGGTGGAATATAATATCTGAGCGTGGCGAAAAGAAACAGGGGCACCGGAGTAACGGCCACTGCGTCGCCTTCCGTCAGGCCGGCTGCGATGTGCTTCCATGCCGATTCGGAATCCGGAACCGTGGGGCGCAGCAGGATACGGGCGTCCGACGAGGCCTGCAACGACAGGAGAAGGGCGATCAGGCCATAGCATGTTTTATTGAAACCAGCTCGAAGCAGAATGTATATTAGCTCTGATAGGGAAAGAAACAACACAGGCAGAGCCAGGATAAAATGTCTCATCATAGGATAATAGCCGTGAAGCTGCTTATATTCTACATTGTAATAATAGTAGTAATTCAATGAAATAAAAAGTAAAATGACAAGCAAATAAATCCATATTATATTTTTTCTATGAGATATATTATAAAAGCATAGAATAATAGTTATAATAAAAAGTATTGCACCAACAAACAGCGATAAAAAATTATCTGACATTGTAATAAAATAACCAGAAGATATAAATATATCCTTTATAGTCTGTATAATAGGATTCGATATAAATATTGAGTATACATCAAATATTGATTGAAATTTTATCATTACCTTATAAACAATAGGAAATTGGACAGATATGAATAAGCACATCGGCGAGAAAACAACAAAATAAATACCAAGATAAAAATAAGATATTTTGATAAATCCGTAGCCATATTTAAATGAATAAATAATAAAAAATATAATTGGAAGAAGAATAAATTCCTGATGCAGTAAAGATCCTGCTATAGAAAATAAAAGTAAAGGGAATAAACTTCTATTGATATTATAATTTAATATATAATAGACTAAATACATGGTAATACAGATAAGTGGTATGTAGTATTCAACTACCCTTGAATAATATATGAGAAACGGAGAAAAAGCAAAAAATAGCAAAGAAATTTTTGCCGTTTTGCTATCATAAAGAGTAATCAATATATTATATACTGCTATTAACGATATGATATGAATTACTACATTTATAATCCGATAGAAATTCAAAGAAGCATATATATTAGATAGCAATTTTAAAAATATATAATATAACGGATAATGAGTAAATGTTATTCCTGTCAAGGCGGTTTGAAAAAAAGACATATTCTTATAGCTCAACATATTGGCCTGCTCCATGTTATGCAACGAATTCAGGCCGACAGTTGGAGCAGCTATAATAAATATGATAAAACCAATGCCTAACGGGAAAGCCATTTCCAGCCTGGGATAAGTCTCAGTCGCCTTTCTGAAGGTCTTCCGGCTGACGAATATAAGGATGAGCCCCAGGGCCGCCAATGAGAAGGCGCATATCCAACCTATCTCGGTGTATGGGCTGTAAAACAGACCAGAGGCCAATTGAAAGGGGTGGGGGAGATAGGTGATCGGTGTCAATATGTCCCGAGGGCTTGGCATGGCCTCTTATTGCCCGGTTTATCCTGATGATCAGCGGGCCATGATCACGGCGTAATTGAAAAGCATGGGGAAGGCCTTGTATCGGCCGTGCCGGGTGACGACCAGGTCTTCCGGGAGCAAGGACGCGATAGCCTTATGCCCCCGGTGGTGGCGGCCGGTCTCCATCCGGCACACGAGCCTGTGGAAAAGGTTTTTCGTATCCTGCGGGGCTTCGGGCTCAAGGACCAGGATCGCCCCGGATTTCTCCAGAAGGCGTCCCGCCCGGGCAATGGCCAGCCGGGCCTCCGCGTCGGTCATGTGGTGAAGTGTCTTGGAAAGGATGACGAGGGAAAATCGCCCGTCCATGAGGTCGTTGCCCGTCAAGTCGGCCTTGAGGAAGGCGTGGTCAGGCTTCCTGAGCCTTGCGGCCGCAAGACGAAAGGCGCTCTTGTCCACGCCCAGGTAGCGCCCGGCCGGTATGGAGGCAGCCAGCGCACCTTCCCCGCAGCCGGCGTCCAGCACACGCCCCGGGTGGAGCGCCGCCAAGCGTTTCACCAAGCTTTCGTCGGCTCCGAAGCCCCCTTCCAGCATTCGCCGGGCCGTAAGCATCAAGGCTGACGCAGCCAAGGCCGCCAGCCTGGTTCCCGGTAAAACGTCCGAGGCCCCGCTCAAGGCGGAATTTTTGCCACGGGCGAAGGAGAGACCCGCCCGGAAAAAAGGCAGGATGTTGGAAAAATCCAAGAATCCCAGGAAAAGGCGTATGGTTTTCGGACGCAGGTAAAAAGCCGCGTGGGCCTTTCTGTTGGTCCTGCGCTGGAGAGACGCCGGAAGTTCCGGGCGCTCCCAGGGCAAGAAATTCCACATACGGTCACGAACCCGCGCCCGGGATTCCGGAGAAAGGCCGGCATATGCCGCGGAGCCTGGGTAGGGAACGAAATAGGAAAAATGGGCGAGATCAAGCCCCGAGGAAACCGAGTAGGCGATACTGCGGTTCATGCTTTCGGTGGTATCGCCAGGAAGCCCTATGATGAAATAGCCGAAAGTGATTATGCCATGCCGCTTGGCGGCCCGGACCCGCTCCCTTATGAAGGCGGGGTCCGTGCCCTTGGCAACCCCCTTGAGAATCCTTTTGTCCGCGGACTCGATCCCGAAACCCAGCATGTAGCATCCCGAGCGCCGCAGGAGGGCCAGCGTGTCGTCGTCCAGGTGGTCGGAACGGACCCCGTTGGGTGTCTTCCAGTGTATGTCGAGCCCGCGCCGGAGAATCTCCTCGCAAAAGCCCCGGAGATGATCACGCGTTCCTGCCAGGTTGTCGTCCATGACGTGGAACTCGTTCACTCCGAAGCGCCGGTGGAGCATGGCCATCTCCTCGCCCACAAGGGAAAGCGAGCGCCTGCGCCAACTTCGCCCCATTATGCTCCCGGCTGCACAGAAGGAGCAGCCGTAAGGGCACCCCCGGCTGGTGAGAATCGCCCCCACGGTCTTTCCGCGCTTCACGATCTGCCAGGGTACAGCCGAGTAGCTCGAGGGCGGAATCTGTGCATGGTCCGGGATGGGCAGGGTATCCAGGTCCTTTTCGTAGGGGCGTGGATCTGTGCGGACCACCTCGTCCCCGCGTCGGAAGATGATACCGGCCACCGTGGAAAGGTCCCGCCCCCCGGCCAGGGCCGCGGCAAGCTCCACCACCGTCCGCTCGCCCTCCCCCAGTACGGCGGCGTCCACCGTAAGCTCCGTAAGGGCGAGTTCCGGAAGCGTCGTGGGGTACGTACCGCCGATAACTAAAGGAACTCCGGGCCGGACTGCCCTTGCCAGGGAAACGAGTTTTTTGGCGTGGGAAAGGTTTTGGCTCGACACCGAAAAACCGATCCAGTCAATAGGCTCGAGCATCAGCGCCTTTTCCCAGACGCCGGTTTGACCGCTCAGCGACAGGTCGACGATCCTTGCCGCAAATCCCTTTTCGGCAAGAGCCGCGGCCAGGTAGCCCAGGCCCAGGGGCGGGGAGCTGGTAAGGGAAAATCCCCGGGGTTTCACGAGAAGGATCATGCCGGACTTTCCATTTGAAGAAGGGTGCTGATCAAGTATTCGATAACCAAACACACCCTCAAGATTTTTTCAATGCCGGAGGGCCCGAGCC
>JAKAGP010000139.1 GCA_021825785.1 Nitrospirota bacterium | reverse complement strand
GAAGCTCCTCCGTGTGGAGCTAAGTGGCCTTCGCATCCCTCTCGACCATGAGCTTAAGCACCAGGCCGACCCGCTCGCCAGCGTCAATGCGTTTCTCCTTGGCGGCGATGCGCTGTTCAACGACGGGATGAGAGCGTCCCCTCGCTACGGCGAACGCATCCGCTGAGGAACGTCCGCTCGCTATGTCGAGGCCGAGCCCAAACGTCGAAGTGATCCACAGGCTCGAATCATTTGGATTGGCCGGGTTGCGCGTGTACATTACGCCGGCCGCTCTCGCCTTGACAAGAGAAAGGACGAGGACCGCCATCGGGCTGTCAACCTCTAGAAGCCCGCGCGACAGGCGGTAGAAGAGCGCCCTCTCCGAGAAGGTGGTGTGGCCGCCCATCAGCCCCAAGAAGAAGCTCTTCCTGAACATGATGAACGACAAGCTGACCCCGCCGGAGGCGCTGAAAGACGAGCGCAAGGTCACGCCGGTGCTCAACGTCCGCATAGCCGACGAGCTGACCGACGAGATCGCCGCGTTCAACACCAGGATAGACGACCTGAAGAACACCGACCTCCAGGCCGCCCAGAACAAGATAGACGACGTGAAGAAGAAGCTGGACGCCATCCTCAATCCGGGCGGCAGCCAGCCGAACACGCCGACCACCAGCACCAGCACCGTGCAGCCCGTCACGCCGCCGGCCAACAGCACCGCCACCGTCAACCCGCCGGTCAGCGGCGGAAACACCGCCAGTGGCAACACGGCTGTTTCGGCGGCTGACGCTGCGCTTGGTGGCATGAACGCGGATGTTACTTCCGCAAGCGGCCGATTGGTGGAGCTGGATGGGAAAACCCGTGACTGCACCAGCACGGTCTGCAAAAACAACCTGGCTCTTGCGCATCAGAAGAGGGACCAGATGGATGCTCTGAGGGCTGATGTTGAGAAGCTGAAGACTGAAGCCCGCCAGCCCGGAGCTGATCTGGCCAGGATAGAGGATGATATAAAGAAGAAGCAGGCCCAATTCAATACCGCGAAAGAGGAGTTTACTAGGGCTGCGAATATCGTGGCAGAGAGGGAGGGCATCCCGAGCCATACGACCGGAGGCAACGGGAGCCATCCTACCAACGGCAACGGGAGCCATCCTACTAACGGCAACGGGGACCAGCATCCAACCCCGAACCCAGATACGAACCATGGGACCGCCAAGCCCACGCCTCCGCCCAACGTGATAAACACCGTGGTCCTCTATAACGGCCCGGCCACCATAAAGGCCTGGGACAAGAACGGCAAGGCCATAATGTTCTGGGCCTGTCCCGGCGGCAAAATAACGGCCAAGCCCTGGTACCAGAGGGCCGGCCAGTACGCGCTTACCGCGGTAGGCGGTCCGTTGGTCTCCATGGCCTACGGCGGCTACGTCCTCTTCGGCGACGACCCGCGGGTGAATAACAACTGCTCCACCGGCTGGAAGCAGCAGCAGGCCACCATCAAGGTGGAGGACTTCTCCCTGGCGCCGCTAGGCAAGGTCCCCAGCCCCGCGCAGAGGAAACTCGGCAATATCCCCGTCTATCAGGAACAGGTGTGGATCGGGGATAGCCAGAAGATGCCGCAGACCGTCGGCACCGAGGCGCGCTGGGCCAGGGAGAACTGGAGCGTGCTGAAGCGCGGCCATTACGAGATGGACATAGACGTAGTCTGCGAATGGAACGAGACCCGCAAGCGCTGGGAGTTCAAAGAGGTCGGCATGACCCACGGCACGGCCGAATCCTCCGACGCCTACGGCGTGGAAGCCGGCGTGAGCGCCGGCATCAAGGTGGTGGACGTGGACGTCAAGGCCAGCTACCACCACGAGCAGCGGCAGTTCAACTACGGCGTCAAGACTGACTACACCAGGTCGGCCGGTTTCTCCGGCATGGAATGTAAGTAATAGGGTATCCAGCCCCAAAAGGAACGCCCCCGGCACCCCGGGGGCGTTTTTTTATTGATGTAAATCATAGGCCTTTTGGCCGTGTTTGTGTGGGCATTTAGCCTCTAATTCATATCCTCAACTAATGTGTATTATTACTAGGCTGGCAAGTGTCTGGGGGTGTTCCATTTATGAAAAATACATTATTTTTGATTGGTATGTTCCTGTATTCCGTTCCTGCGGTCTCTTCCGATTCCCTAATGTTGCAGGGGAAGGATTTATGGGGAATCCAAATTCCTTCGGTTGGATATTCAGATGTTACAACTCCCTTTCCTTCGCTCGTTTCTGATACTACAATTAACATAAATTCCGGAATGACTGCCGTCATACCAGATACCACTATTTTATCTGAAATGCCGTATTTTAAATATGAACCTCTCATGCTTGATGGAGGTATTTCTTTCCGAGTTGAGGACAGGACTTTTGCCGTCAAGATGGGCTTCTTGAAAGGCCAGTATGACGATTATGTGAAGACGTATAAACCTAAGCTTGTGGTTTTTGCCTCCGATGTCACGGAGTTCATTAATGGAGATGATAATCACTTGTTTATACAAACTATGGATATAATTTCCGGGAATTCTCATGAATATTCCATGAGTCTGAATCCTTTGGATAATAATTCAAAGAGGGTGGAATTTGGTTATTCTTCGGGTCGCATTACTGTTTTCTTGATGGGTCAGGAGGAACTCATTGCGCAGTGGGATTTAAATGAGTTGTTGAAGGCATGGGCCAAAGCCGCTGAGAAAAATGTTCTTCAGTATAATGGGAAAAGAATTTACGCTGTGCCACAAGTGATCAATGACTATATGCATGATGTGGACCGTTTCGGATACGTTCTAAGCGAGGGAAGCCCGCTGTATCATACTACAGGCCTGCCGCTTGATTTCATGGAGGTATGCCGGCATCCCAAGTACCAAGATCTGTTCTCTTACAAGCCGGTCGGCTACTCCATCCCGCTGGGCATCGCGCTCGAGAAACGCCCCGAAGGCGGCTGGCTTGTGAGGGGCATCGATTCAGATGAGCTTTCTGCGGCCCTGGATGATGAAGCTGCGGATACTTCCCGCTAAATTCATAATGACTCGAAAGATCCATAAACGGATTTTTATAACTGTTGCTACAGTTCTGGTTGTAATTGCGTTCCTATACTTTGCCGGTCCTGCCAAGGATCTGCCTTTCCTATACCGGGTCCATTACAATACTGTCTACTCTCTTACTCCGTGCGTAGGCAAGCGTGGTACATACGCGGATGAGAGCATAACTTTTGACTATCTGGCACCTTTCGGGTTCATGGATTACCCGGATTTGCCTGCCACGGAAGGCATGTTCGCCACTGGCCGGTGGCCAGGATTACAGACAGAGATAATGGATCTCTCGGATATGGGTATTCCCTTCGAACCCTCCAATAAATACAAAAAATATCCGCGGTTTAAAACAACTGCTCAGAATTCTAATGGTGCCGGCGCCTCCTGGTTCCTGTGGGAATCATCACCGGCGGTTTCTATTCCGAATCTCAGTGAGGGGGCAATACTGGAAAGGAATGAGGGGCTTTCCGGAGGAGAGGGGAATTATCGTTTCCTCTATACGGCCGGAAAGGAAGACTATTTTTATCGTATCGCATTGCCGGCATACTCCGGCAGGAAAGGAAGAAGCGGAATGCCGTCTTGGATATACAGCGCTGCTTATAATGCCAAATTATGGCCTGGAGAATTGCTGGAGGGGCCGCAGTATGGCTTCTGGAAGTGGTTCATGCGCCCATCGGCCGAGAAGATAGAAGCCTGTTCAGAAAGGATTTTACGCAGAACTATCAGGTCTTCCGATCAGTAGATTGTTGGGGTGGAAAAGATGAGAAGGATATGCGTATTTATCGGCTGCCTGCTGATGGCCGCATCAGGATATAGCGGGCAACAGGACGATCCTTTTGCCGGGATATTCGACGGCAATTATCCGTCCGTAGGGATTTCGGAATTCTTAAAGATTAATTCTGTGCCTCCCCCTGCCGAACCCCTTCCACCGGAGATCATTTTCCAGGGGAAAACCGCAGAGGAAGTCTTATCGCAATGTGAGGATTCAGATAATAAAGGACTCATGCCTTCCCCGCAGCAAATTCAGTGGCTTATACATCGTGACTACGGGGAATTGCCCAACAAGGAACAGCAGCAGAAGATAGATGGCGCCCTCTTTCTCCTTATGCAGACGAAGTTCGGCAAGGATATTTGCAACTCAGTCGCTTTCAATTGTACTCCGGCGGATATTAAGAAGGCTGGCATAAGTATCAGGATTAAGGAATACGAGAACACAGGTGATGCCCTTGGGGAAACGCCGCGCCCTATACGCTATGCCGGTAATATCCACATCGGGGTTGTAAAAGGGTTCATAGACGGCCCCAATATGGACATTAACTGGCTTGCCATTACGCTGGCCCATGAAATGAGTCATGTCGAAGATTTGAAGCAGAACCGTCTCGGGACCTTGGATAAAGTTAGGTATGCCACAGAGGAAAAGGCCCTAATGGATACTGTTGCTATCTATGATGAGATATCCCGGGCGCATCCAGAGAGCGGTGATTTACTTTATGACTTGCTCGTGGACGTATGGAAATGGAAGAACGAGGGGGGAGCACCCCCCAGGCATGGTGTTATTACGATTAAAATTGATCATAAAAACCGGACGATGACGAGTGAGAACATGATCCGGACATATTTTAAGCCGATTTTTTCTTTCAAGGAAGTTATCCCGAACTGGACGCAAGCCCGGTACAGACAGTATTTTGGTTCTGTTTCCGAAGATCCCAAAATCGTTGCGGAGATTAACAGGAAAACTCAATCCAAATACGAGACTTACGGGAATTGGCGTAAGGCTATGGCCTTGCCCCCTCCGCCCTTACCGCACCCACAGCCTCAGCCGGTGCCGCATCCCCAGCCTGTCCCGAATCCGGTTCCTCCTACGTCGACTCCCCAGCCTCAGCCGGTGCTTAGTGTAAGCGAGACTTCTTTGAATTTTTATGGCCAGGAAGGCCAGGACGACCCTCCCTTGAAAAAGATAGGCATCAGAAATTCCGGCGGAGGCACTTTGAACTGGGAAGTCCGGTCTAATGCGGACTGGCTGTCCGTAAGCCCGGCAAGCGGAAGTTCCACCGGGGAAACGGATTACGTTATGGTAGACGTGGATATTTCTGGATTGCATGAAGGTACCTACAGAGCTGAGATTAGCGTCTCTGCCGGTTCTTTGACCCAGACAGTTAATGTCAAACTCATAGTCGAAGCTTCTGAAGGAGGCAGCCCCGGCGGGTCATCCAATCCTGGTGCGCCGAACGGCCCTGACTTCGGCGGCGGCACCGGGCTGGATAATCCAGGCGCGGGGTCATTCTGAATAGTGCCATCCTTTGAATAATCAGGGGTGGAACCTCTTGGTTTCCGCTGAAGAACGCCCCCGGCACCCCGGGGGCGTTTTTTTTACGGGCGGACCGGCAAAAATCGTATAATATAGGCTGGATCCGGGCGCTAACCGCCCGGGGAAAAAGGGGAAAAACGATGAAGAAACTGTTTATCGCTATCGCTATGATAACTGCCCTCGGGCTGAACGCGGCGGCGTGGTTCGACGGCGGCCTCAGCGCCACCACCGGCCCCAGCGGCTACAGCCGGACTGACGCCTACATAACCATTGGCGGGGAATCCATCTGGGTGAAGCCCGCCCTGATGCGCCAGGATGCCGACTCCCTGGACAAGGCTTTCAACACCTACTCGGTGCGCGTGGGCAAGGAATCGGCGGTCTACACGCTGGCCGGCGAGGCGGGCACCACGCCCTCCACGCAGTACAGCGCCGCCTCCAAGTATTCCAGCACCTTCTTCGGCGGCGACATCACCTTCTCGCTGACCCCCGGCAAGGGCGGCCACGGCCGC
>JAKAGP010000138.1 GCA_021825785.1 Nitrospirota bacterium | reverse complement strand
GATCTGTTTGCGCTTCAAGGCGGAAAGGACATCCTCAAAGGACTGGCAAAGGGTCTCTATCGTCGAGAGGTTCACTGCCCTTGCCGCGCCCTTCATGCTGTGTGATTCCCGGAAGACACTTTCGATGATACCCGCCTGCATGTCCGGGGCGGCCTTCTCAAGTTCGACCAGACCGGAGGAGATAGCGGAGATATGCTCCGCCGCCTCGGCCTTGAAAGTCGCAAGCAACCTTTTTAAGAATTGGGCGTCTTTTTCTTCCACGCGCCTTTTTATCTCCCTGAATTATTTCCTATACCCTATATTGCGCCATCAGGAGTTTCAGCTTTTGGCCAAGTTCGTTAAGGGCGTGCGCCGCCGTTTCGGTCTGTTTAGTTCCGGTGACGTTCTGCTCGCTTGCAAGTTTGATGCTGTTCATTGCCGTTATAACCTGCTCCATGCCCACAAGCTGCTGCTGGCTGGACGCGGCGATCTGGGTTGCAGCCTGCGCCGCCTCGGCAATGCTTCCGGCCAGCATTTTAATCGCCTCTCCGGATTGGCCGGACTGTTTGACGCCCTCTTCAACCGTCTTGCTGCCCTGTTCCGTCGCCAGCACCGCCGCGCTGGTCGCCTTTTGAATATCGCTAAGGATCGTGCGCACCTGGGCCGTTGCCTGCTTCGACTGCCCGGCCAGGCTTTTCACCTCCTGCGCAACCACCGTAAACCCTTTGCCGTGCTCGCCCGCCTTGGCCGCCTCTATCGAGGCATTGACGGCAAGCAGGTTGGACTGTTCCGCGAGATCGTTTACCGCCCCTATGATCTCTCCTATCGCCTGGCTCTGCTCACTGAGCTTCACGATGCTTTCAGCTATGGACTCCATCTGCAGACGGATCCGGGCCATTTTTTCAATGGTCTCATCCACTGCCCTTTCGCCCATCTGGGACACCTGCACCGCCTTCTGCGCGGCCTCCGAAACCTGTCTTGCTTTCTGTGAAGCTACCTGGGCCGTCTGCTTTACCTCTTCCACGGTGGTCGTGGTCTCGTTAACCGAAGTGGCGGTCTCGGTAACGCTTGAGGCGACCTCCGTGGTTGAAGAAAGTATCTCGCTCGCCGAGGACGCAAGGACGGTTACTGAGTCCATGACCTCGCGGTTCATCCTCTTTAAGTTGTGGACCATATCGGCAAATGAATTCCCAAGTGTGTCTTTGGGAGACAACGGATTCGTGGATATGGTAAGGTCGTTGCCGGCGATCCGCTTAGCCATTGCCGCCATCTCCTGAAGATATGCGATCATCCTTCCGAACGCCTTGGAAAGCGCCCCAACCTCATCATTCCGGTCTTCAATGGACACATCAACCGAAAGGTCGCCGCCGCTCATCTTTTCAGCCGCACCCGATATCTCCTTGAGGGGCTTGGAGATCATCCCGTTTAAGACAAAGACTGCTATAAGGCTTAGCGCAAAGGCCGCAACCCCGGCCAGGATGAAGACAAGGACCATCTTCCCGGCCATTGCGTTGGAAGCCTCTACGCGGGCCTGGGCGTGTTTTGTCTCCGTATTCATGAGCTCAGAGGCCAGGTTCCGTATCCTGACATATCGCTGCTCCTGTATCCCCATGCTGAGTTGCCTCGCGTCCTTAACCTTACCCTCCTGGATAAGGGCGAACTGCTCGTCTCTTGTTTTCCTGTAATCCTCTCTGACCGAGTTCAGTTCATCCATTTTTTTAACCGCAGCCTGGTCATTTTCGGATTTGAGATTTCCGATGGCAAAATTGATCAATTCAGTGATCTTGTTTTCCCTGTCCTTTATGTCCTGCTCCATTGCCTGCTGTTTTGCTTTGTTTTTGGTAAGCATCACTTCTTCTATATCCGCGCGGGTCCTATTCTGGTCTGCGAGGAGTTTTCCGATATTCATAGCAGGAATGAAATCCTTCTGGTACAGGTTGCTCTGCGAGCTCTTGATACTTATGAGTCCCATATACGCCGTAAGGATCACTGCCGTTAAAATGACGAATACCATGCCGAACCCTAAAAACAATTTAGTCCTTGTAGCCAGATTGGCAAACCATTTCATGCGCCGCTCCTCCTTGGGGCCATACATCGCTCCTCCCCGGGCATCTATATTTTTCAAAAAAGATCTTTCGTATCTGTTATGTTCAAATCAAATCAGAAAACTTCTTCGTTGACCACTATCAGCTTGTCTTTCAGGATGCGTCCGGCGTCAAGGAGGATAAGACCTTCCACCGTGACTCCCCTGAAAAACTCCTCGCCAACCCCGGACAGGGTGGGTATTCTCTGCTGCAATCCCTTAAGCGGCACGTTCCGGATGCCCAGGATAACATCGGCCAGGACGCCGAATTCCATGTCTCCCTTTGCAATGATAATGACTTTGTTCAGGTCTCCCAGGCCTTTTTCCGGCAGGTCCAGGAATTTCTTCAGATCGAGTACAGATATTATCTGCCCCCGTACATTGATGATTCCCAGGACAAAAGACGGGGTGCAAGGCACAGGCGCCAGGTCCTTGATAGGCAATACCTCCCTCACATAAGAGGATTCGATGCCGTAACGCTCGTGGGCCAAAAGAAATTCCAGGAACCAGGCGTGCTCCCCCTGCTCCGCCGCCTCCGGTTCTTTTGCCAGCGCGCGGGCGCGCTTTCTTAACATGCCTTTCTTTTCCGCGGGTGAGGGCTCGCGGTCAACAGCCAGCCGGGCATCTTCCAGCCGCCTGTGGATATCCGCCCAATCGCCCCCCTTTGAAAATTTCTCCCGTTTTTCGCCGCTCATAACCGGGCAATCTCCCTCATATTGTTATTGATGATCTCGATGAGCCTGCCAGCGGTCAGCCCTTCGGATTCCGGAATGAGATCGCCCTGCCCGTATCCGTCCATGGCCGACAAGGCATTTTCAAACTGTTTTCTGGATTCATCGGTCCTGCCCTGCCTGCGCGCCAGATCTCCCAGTAAGAAATAGGCAAGCACGAAATCCGGATCCAGATAAAGGGCCTGTTTAAGAGAAAACACCGATTTTTCAGGCAGTCCCATTCCCTGCTGTATGGTGGCAAGCAGGTAATACGGACCTGGGTCGACCTTGTCGGAGGCGATGGCCTTTTCGCAAAGTTCAAGCGCGGCCTCCAGCTTTCCCTGATCAGCATTTATCCGGGCGAGAAGCGCCAATAACCGTGTATCGGCGCCTCCCGAGCTTATAAGCCGCTCCGCCTGGGCGCAGGCCTCCGCATACTTGCCCTGCCGGTATAGAGCCACGGCATTCTGATACGACTGTGTGAACGCGTCCTGACCGGACCGTGCCCCGGCCTCCGGGAAAAGATCCTCTTTAAAATTCTTTTTTGCTTCGGGAAGTCTCTTTTTGGTTTCAGGGATGGCTCCCGCTTCTGGGGCTGTTTTCCGTAATTCAAGCGCGGCTTTTTTCTCCGCTGAAAATATTTCGTTCCGGTAAGGCGGAAAAGGAACGGCAGGAGGTGCAACGGCCATCCGGCCTGTTTTTCCGTTGTCTTTCTTATAAAAGGAAGAATCTTTTTTATACAGGGAAACTCCGGGAAAATCGGCCCGGGTGAAGGAAGAAAACAGGTTGGCCGACATCTCGACCGGGCTTACCGCCAGCCATCCGCCTTCAACAAGACTTTTGTTGAGTTTTTCGCTTACCTCTTCCTGGACCCTGCGGGAAAAATACATAAGGACGTTTCTGCAGAATATTATGTCCAAACCATTGGCGCCATTGGTAAGGGATGGGCAGATATCACCAGAAAGGTTATGGAACTGGAAGGACACCCGTTTTTTTATATCGGGAAACACCTCGAACCGGTCTTTGGCGACCTTGCGGAAATAGCGCTCCCTGAACATCGTGGGCGTGTTGCGAAACGACCATTGCCCATATATGCCGCTGGCCGCTTTCCGCAGAAAGGCCGGGTTTATATCCGTGGCCAGGATGCTTATGATCCACTCTCTGAAATCGGGCAGCATGCTATGGAGCAGGATGGCAATGGAATATGGCTCCTCACCAGTCGCGCATCCGGCGGACCATATCCTCAAGTGGCGGCAGGATTCACGGCGGGCCCGGATCAGGTCGGGAAGTATCCGCTCTTTCAGGATATCGAACGTCTTTTCCTCACGGAAAAAATATGTCTCGCCCACGGTCAGATGGCTGGCCAGCACCTCGATTTTTTCCCCCTCCGCCGGCGCAAGCAGAAGAGACCGGATACATTCTTCCGGGTCCTCATGGCCCAGCTCGGGCGCTGCCCGGCGCAGAGCCATTTCAAGATCGCCTGCCCGCTCTTGCGGAAAATAAAGACCCATGTGGTTTTCTATATACTTGCTGAAGAGCTCTAAAAGTTCCCGTGAGATGAGTTGTCCCATTTTTTTATTTCTCCTCCGCCTTTTTAAGCGCCGATTCAAGCTCCGCTTTTTCTTCCAGGGAGAGGAACCGGCCGAGCTCGTGAATGAATATCATCCCGCTTTCCAGCTTTATAACACCTTCAACGTACTCCATCTCCGGATGTATCTTGCCGTGCGGGATGATCTGCTCCCTGGGCAACTCAATTATCCCCTCGACCCTGTCCACCCCGAATGTGACAATGCGGCTGGATGCAATTGCCACTAGCATATGGTCCTCAATGTCCAAATCTCTTTCGGGCAGCCGGAACCTCTTTCGCAGGTTGAAAACCGGCACAATGCCGCCTTGCATATTGATTATACCCGAGACTATTTCCGGGGCCTTGGGAAGGGGAGTGATTTCGACGGAGCGGATGACCTTCTCCACCTGCGAAAGGGGAAGTGCGTATTTCTGGTCTTCAAGAGCAAAAACCACGAATTTAATGGAATTTTCCATGCTCCGATTAATTATTATACCCTTATTTTTTAAATTTTTTCCTATAAGGGGGGATAGACTTAAACAGGCTTTCTGCAAATCAAAAATGCAAAGTAAAGAATGGAACCCAAATGCTGGCGGCTTTTAAACCCCGCCCCTGGTTCAGGACATATTTCTATTGGAAAGTGCGAGTCAGCTAGCCTCGCCAGCGGCGCGGTGTCTGGCTTAACATGCTACGAAAGTGAACGGTGTCCAGATATCGAATCCTGGACGGATTGTTGCTCATTCACAATTTGTTAAAGAAGCTACTTTCTACCCGAGGACCTCGCGTATAAAGAAGTCAAGCAGGTGACGGGTTACCAGGTGTGCCGGTTTCTTCTTAACCGGGAAGAATTACGTCGTGGATGAGCTTCTTTTTCGAGGGCTCCCTGCCGCTTATCTCAATGCCAGAGAGGAACACCTCTTCCGCTTCCTTCAGTTTTGAAGGGTCGTTCGTGTGGAGCGTGGCAAAAGGGGTCTCGGCGCTTACCGCGTCCCCCGGTTTTTTGCCTATGATGATGCCCGCCGCCGGGTCCACATCTTCATCCATCCTGCCCCTTCCAGCCCCCAGGAGCATCGAGGCATGGCCCACCGCAAAGGCATCCATTTTGGTGATATATCCATTCCATGGGGAAAGCACCGGCTTTATATGGCTTGCTGTGGGCAAAAGAGACGGATTGAGCACTGCATCGGCATTGCCGTGCTGGGCATCGACGCACTCCAGCAGTTTGGCGAAGGCGTCCCCGTGCTCTATATAATCCCATATCTCGTCTTTATAGCGTTTAAGCAGGCTCTCGCCCAGCCTCTGGGGGCGGGTCTCCTCGCTTACCGCGTCGGCAAGGTGCAGCATCCAGGCCGCAAGGGCCATGGTGACCTCCATCAGGTCGGGAGCGAAACTGCCTTTAAGTGCGGATATGCATTCCTTGAGTTCCAGTGCGTTGCCGACCGCCCGCCCAAGGGGGGCATCCATATCGGTCACAAGGGCAGCGGTCCTTACACCCATGGATTCTCCTATCCT
>JAKAGP010000137.1:3950-5860 GCA_021825785.1 Nitrospirota bacterium | reverse complement strand
GCATTCCGGGCACCTACACGGATCTGCTGGCGGACGTTCACGACCATCAGGTTGTCCGGCTTGTACTGCTGGAGGAGTTGCTGCTCCTTCAGCCTCAGATCAAAAAGTTTGCCCCTGGCGTCCACAATGATCTTGTCGCGTTCCGTCGGCGTATACCAGTTTTTGCTGGCCGCTATCTTTTTCATCTGCGCCTTCAGGGAAAGCAGCTTGTTTTGCAGTCCGTCGATCTGGCTCTTTGTGTTTTTCAGCCCGGTGTCAAGACTCATGCGCTGCCCCAGCAGAAGGCTTCTCTGCTCATCCAGGGAATAGACCTGATTTTTCTGTTTGAAGCTCTCCAGCCTGTTTTCCGAATCCGTGAGTTTCCGGTCATAAAAGTCCAGCTGCTTTTCCAGGAAAGGGGATTGCAGCCCGCTGTAGACCTGAAGGTGCTTCACCTTGTAGAAATTGACAAGAAGGTTTAGCGCCCGGGCCGCTATCTGCGGGTCCCTGTGGCGGAACGAGACGCTGATAACGCTGGACCGTCTGACCGCCTCCGCATGGAGGTTCTTTGAGAATCTGAGCTCCGCCGCCTGAAGCGGGGTCATACTGGTCCCGATGCCTGCATCCGCAAGCCAAGAGGAAGAGCGGGCCAGCCCCGGATAGATGTTGTCCACCCCTATGGCGCTTATGACCTTTTCTATCAGGTCCTGGCTGGTCAGGATATTGATCTCCGAGTTGACGTTCTCCTCCTGGCTTATCGCGGGCGGGTCCTTCTCCTCCTGCTCATTTCCCACCACGGGGTGATAGATATATTCCCTGCCGAATTTGACCAGCAGGGTGGATTCGGCCTGATATGTGGGCGGAAGAAGGAAAACTGCCGCCCCCGCGGTGATCACGATTGCAAGGAAGACCGCGATTATCTTCACCTTGTGCTTGAAGATTACCGTCAGAAAATCTCTTAATCCGTCCATGTCCCTTTTCCGTTCTTGTTCCGTCATCTTGATTTGGAGCCTCCCGCCGGTATTTAAACCGGCCGCTATGCGCGCCTTTCCCTGTCCCTTTTCCCTGGCCCTGTCAATGTCAATGTTCCTTCGGATTGAAGTTATAGAATATCCCGGCATCCGCGTTTACCGGTATGTTCTTCCTTATGTACTGGTCCACCCACAGGTTCACGTCAGCTATGCGCGACCTTGGGATATAGACGATGTCGTCCGGGAGCAGCCAGAAGTCCCGGGCCCCGCCGTAAATGATCTTTTCCACATTCAACGAGAGTGCAATGGGCTTGTTGCCGAAACCGCGCCGTATTATTATTACCTGGCCCGTATTGGCCGTGTCCTTCAGGCCGCCCGCTTCAGATATGGATTGCAAAACCGTCATTGGCGCGATCATGTTGAGCATCCCCGGCTTGTTGACCTCGCCGTCAACAAAGACCATCTGTCCCCCGAACGAACTGACGATGATGGTGATCTCAGGCTTGGCCAGTTTCGAGGCATAGTCCTTGGTAAGCTGCTCCGTAAGCGCGGCGGGCGTCAACCCTGCCGCCACGACCTCCTGCACCATCTGCAGGGAGATGCGGCCATCCGGCCTGACGGTCACCTTTTCGTTCAGGTCCTTGTTATACAAAAATTTAATGTCCAGGGTGTCTCCGGGCCGGATCCGGTATTCCCCCGCCTGGACCGGATAAGAAGGTTTTTGTCCTTTTCCGGCCGCCCCGGACGTGACAGGCACCAGGTTTTCCGTATTGGGGGCACAGGCCGCAACCGCCAGGAATATCGCCGACATCAGGAACAATAAAAATTTACTGGCCGCTGTTTTTTCGGGCATTTTTCTTGACCCCTTCCTTGTTCACCGGGAATTTTTTTGTTCCATGGAATTTTTATTTATTTCTTAATTTTTTGTATTTTTATTTTTTGTTTTTAATCTCTTGCGAG
>JAKAGP010000137.1:0-3940 GCA_021825785.1 Nitrospirota bacterium | reverse complement strand
TACATGCGGAACCGGCTTTGAATGAAATTGGCACGTAAGACAATGCTTTGATGTGCGCTGTGGGGAAAAATCGGGCGGCTTTAAAAAAGCTTGCTCTTATTCCCAATTATATTGAGATTAGCTAACGTGTCAATAGAGAAAATCTATGGTGAAAATCCGGTCCGGCGTCAGCCTTGCACCCGGCACCGGAGGCCAAAAAAAGGGGGGTTAAAGATGGGGTGGAGTGGCTTCTAATTGAATTCCGGTCCTCCCAGTGCGAGCCGGGTGTAGAGGTGCAGACCGCGAAACTTTTGTTTTATTTCGTTACCATTATGGGTTTGTTCCCTATGGATACCGTATTGCCCAGGACGGGGTAGACCGTGTCACTGTCCAGCGTCCTGTAGCGGGTAAAGCCCGGTGGCGCCGTGACAGACATGGAAGTGGTGGAATTCCAAAGTATTCGCGCCGGTCTGCCATCGGACAGGACCAGATCACAGGTCCACGTGCCGTCCGCGCCTTTAGCGCAAAACGGGTTTGCCGGGGTTGAGCCTGCCAGCCATGAATAAACCTGGCCGTATGCGGTCCCCGCCGGGCAGATGCCGTTCGAACCGGTCCAGAGGTTTCCCCAGGCGGCGGTACAGTGGCTGCTGTTGTCCCATTGATACCAGTAGTTCCGTTGCACCCCTTTGTACAGAAGCAGGATATATTGCTTGGCCAGCCATGCCGCCTCCTGGTCGTTGCTGAGGGTGGATATTCCCTGCCAATCGCTTTCGGTCGCCCAAATTGGCAGGTCCAGGTTGTAGCTCTGCATGAGAGCCCTGGTATTGTCCACCCAGGCCAGCCCGTCCTCCGGGTCGCCTCCGCCACCTTCCGGAAAGGGGTGATAGGCAATGATGTCCTGCGCCGTGCTCCCGCCCGCCGCAAAATAATCCGACAGCCATGGGGAGGGATCATGCGTAGGGGCGGGGCTCAGCACCAGTGCGTTAGGGTCCATCCCGTGGATTATGGAGTAGGCGTCCCTGGCCATCCTCACCATCTGTGCGGCTGTCCCTCTCCAGTATTCATGAAGATTGGGCTCGTTCCAGAGTTCGTAATATCTGATGTGCCCTGAAGGCGAGTTCAGGGAATGCCGCACAAGGGCGGTAATGAATTCTTTCCAGATATTGTCGCCGGAATCGACATCATATGGGGGATCATTGCAACCGGTCTGGCCCCCAAATGACCCTGCGCAGCTGGTATCATCAGGGTTTGAAGAGGCCCATTGAGGGGTCCCGGCCAGACATATCAGGATATCCTGCTTGCCGCCGGTTACGGACAGCCAGGCGTCAAGGGTGCTCCAGTCGTAAGCACCCCGGCTTGTTTCAATGTTAAACCAGGCTGTGCCGCTGTCCCAAAGCCGGAGGGCGCCAAAGGGGGCGGACACGAACTGGTAATCCCCGGGAGCTGCAACATCCAGTCCAAAGTAGGATGCCTGCACAGGCCCCGCGCCGGCAGGCGCCGCGGGAGATTGGGTCTGGTTGCCGCTTGCGGGCTGAGGGCCGGATGC
Source organism: Nitrospirota bacterium (assembly GCA_021825785.1). The sequence continues at coordinate 2,415 of JAKAGP010000137.1, read as the reverse complement.
CCCGGAAGAGGACGTGGTCCCTCCACCGCCCTGCGGACCGGACCCGGCGGAGGATGAAGCGCCGCCCTGCGATCCGGATGAAGAAGAGGATAAAGTCCCCCCGCCCTGATTGGACGCAGTTGAAGCGGGTGGCGAAGCCCCTCCGCCCCCGCATCCATACGGGACAATTGCGATTAGGACAATTAAAATGCCGGCCAGTTTCATCCAGTCTCCAAGTTAAATCATCTCCAACCAGGATTTTTTTACCAGGAATAACCGCGTGCGTGGAATCCGGAAACCCGAAGCCGTTTAAATTGGATTCCCGCCGCCGCAAGAAAGAAGGCAGGCCCCAATTCCCATTCTATTAAAAATACTGTCTTAGTCAATGGAAACCCGATTGAAAAAATTTCGATCCCGTGTAAGATTGAAAAAAGACGGTCCGCTTTCAAAAAAGAGACAAATCCATTGACTACCTTGACTTCCACCGGAGCGTAAATGGAGGAAAAACAGGCGCTGCAAAACGGCATTTCAAATGTCCCGGCGAGCCTTTTAAAAAAACCTTTCATCCGGTTCCTGAAGGCCGGCATCGATCAATCTGTCGCTGACCGCTTCGAACACCAGGTGGCCAGGCATCCTTCCAGGCTCGCCTTAAAGACGCCAACAGGGCAACTCACTTACGAGGGACTGAACCGGGCCGCCAACCGTATCGCGCGGGCACTGGCCGGAAGGTGCGGACAGGGAGGCGAACCCGTTGCGCTTTTTCTTGGCGATGGGGCCCAACTCATCCCGGCGATGCTTGCTGCACTGAAGGCGGGCAGGCCGTACGTCTCCCTGGACCCCTCCTTTCCCCTTTCAAAAAACGCAGCGGTTGTGAGACATTCCCGCCCCTGTCTTATCGTCACCTGTGAAGAGCTCTACCCCGTGGCCCGCCAACTGTCAGCGGGCAGGCCATCGCCGCTTGTGCTGGAGGAGACGGCTGGACGGAATCCGTCAGAAAGCGAAAACCTGGGCCTCCCGGTCCCTCCTGGGGCATCCGCCTATATAATCTACACATCCGGTTCCACCGGACGGCCAAAAGGGGTGTTCCAGGACCACCGGAACGTGCTTCACAATGTCATGAGATGCACCAACATGCTCCACATCTCGCCGGACGACCGGCTTTCCCTCCTATGGTCCTGCAGCTTTGCGGCGTCGGTGCCCAACATATTCGGCGCCCTGCTGAATGGCGCTTCCCTCTTCCCCTTCGACATCAAAAAAGAGGGTATCTCCGGTCTCGCGGACTGGCTCGTGAAAGAGGAGATCACGATCTATCATTCAGTGCCGTCCGTTTACCGCCATCTTCTGTCCACATTAAAGGGAACGGAGGATTTTTCCAGGCTGCGCCTTATCAAGTTGTCAGGCGAGCCTGTCCGCAAGGGGGACGTGGAGCTGTACAGGAGGCACTTCCCCGAGAACTGCGTCTTTCATGTTTCATACGCATCCACGGAGACGAATATTATCCGCCAGTTTTTTTGCGATCACCATATGATGCCCGGCGCGGAAAATTCCGGATCGATTTGGGAGACCGTGCCGGCAGGCTATGAAGTGGAAGACATGGAGATACTTATACTGGATGAGAACGGCAAAGATGCCGGGGTCAACTGCGCGGGCGAGATCGCGGTCAGAAGTCCTTTCCTTCCGCCTTCCTACTACGGAAAGGACAGCCATTGCGAATCGCCTTTCCTGACCGATGAACGGGACGGGAATTTTTGCCGCATTTACAGGACCGGGGATATGGGGTATTTGCTTCCGGACGGCTGCCTGATCCATCTCGGGCGAAAAGACCGGCAGGTAAAGATAAGGGGGTACAGGGTTGAATTAAGCGAGGTAGAAAGGGCACTGAACGTACTGCCCCAGGTAAAGGAAGCGGCCGTGATGGGGCGCGATGACCCTTACGGCGGAAAACTTCTGGCCGCGTACGTTGTACCGAAAGAAAGGGAAAAGAAAAAATCCCTGACCGCCGGTGAGCTGCGCCTCGCGCTTAAAGACAGTCTTCCGGATTACATGGTCCCCTCATGCTTTGTTTTTCTGGACGCCCTTCCCCTTACCCTGGGCGGCAAAGTGGACCGAAGGGCGCTGCCGGACCCGGGGCGGACCGGACTGGACGCAGAGAGCGATTTCGTTGACCCCGGCACCCCATCGGAAGTAATGCTGGCCGGCCTGTGGAACGGCATCCTGGGGACGGAGCGCGTGGGGGTCTTCGACAACTTTTTCGACCTGGGAGGACATTCCCTGCTGGTGGCGCGCATGGCGGCCGGCATAAAAAAAATGACGGGCAAAAGCATTCCTATCATCGATATACTCCAGAGACCCACCATAAGACAATTGGCGGGCATTCTGGACGGGGAGGAAAGACCGCCAAGGTGGTTTTCCCCATCAATACCGGGACAAGACGGG
>JAKAGP010000136.1 GCA_021825785.1 Nitrospirota bacterium | reverse complement strand
CGTACCTTTCTGTATCGCGCGTTTTATGTTTTCGGCAGGCATGTTCACTTCCTTTGCCTTCTCCATCACGGTCTTCAGCCTCGGGTTGCCGCCCGGATCGCCGCCTCCCAGCCTGGCTGCAACGGATATCTCCTTCGCCAGTTTGGAAAACACCTTTCCTTTTTTGACGTCGGTAGCCGCCTTCTTATGCTTGATCTGCGCCCACTTCGAATGTCCTGACATGGGTTTTTTTACCCCCGGTCCTTCCGCTGTCTGTTTTCCCCCTGCATCTTTAAAAGGGGGTTTTTGTTTCGTATTTTTTGCGCCTCAGCCGGCAAAAGAAAAAAACAAGGAAACCCCTGCCCGCTTTGCGTACCCATTATAATAACATGAAAAACAGTATTTCTGCCTTTTCAGGGAGACCATCGGCCTATTCCAGACCGTACTCTTTTATCTTGGTAAGGAGAGTCTTGTAGCTTACCTTGAGCGCCTCCGCCGCCCTGGTCTTGTTTCCTTTCGAGGCGGCAAGAGCGTGTCTTATGCGTTCGGTCTCCGCCGTTTTCTGGGCCTGCCGGGATATTTCCTCAAGCGGGCCGTCCGGATTTAAAGGCTCCTCCGGGGGAGCGCATGGGTTCAGGCAGAGATGTTCGGGTTTTATGGTGTCTCCGTCGCACAGGATGACAGCGCGCTCTATAGTGTTCTCAAGCTCTCTGACATTGCCTTTCCAATAGCCTTCGGAAAGGGCCAGCAGCGCTTCCGGCGAGATCTTTTTTTCTCCGGATTTTATCTCTGATGCGTATTTTGTTACGAAATACGAGGCAAGAAGCGGTATGTCGTCCCGGCGCTTTCTCAATGGAGGGATGGAGATCGGGAAGACATTGAGCCTGTAGTAGAGATCCTCCCTGAATTTTTTCTCCTGGACTTCCTTTTCTATGTCTTTGTTGCTGGCCGCCACCACGCGCACGTCTATTTTAATGGGTCCGGCTCCTCCGACGCGCTCTATCTCTCCTTCCTGCAAAACCCTTAGAAGCTTTGCCTGAAGGGAAAGATCAAGCTCCCCCACCTCGTCCAGAAAGACAGTCCCCATATGGGCCAGTTCGAGTTTGCCGGGTTTCGTCCTGTCTGCGCCTGTAAAGGCGCCTTTTTCATATCCGAACAGTTCAGTCTCCAGGAGCTTGTCAGGAATGGCCGCGCAGTTAATCGCGACAAAAGCATAGCCGCTCCTTGGGGAAAGGCTGTGAATGGCGCGGGCGAAAAGCTCCTTGCCGGTGCCGGACTCACCAAGCAGCAAAACGGTGCTTTTAACGGGGGCCACACGCCTGAGCTTCTGGGCCACATCCTCGATCGAAGGGCTTTTGCCGATTATCACCGGCATGAATTTATGGCCCAGTTCCTCTTTCAGCAGGATGTTTTCGGTCACCATGCGCTGGTTTTCAAGGGCCCTTTTTATAAGCAGCGTCAGGTGTTCCGTGTCGAAGGGTTTTGTTATGAAGTCGTAAGCCCCAAGCCGCATGGCCTGCACTGCCCCCTCAATGGAGCCGTAAGCGGTCATGACTATTACAGGCCTTAAGGCATCGTCCTCTCTTGATGCCCTGAGGACCTCGATCCCGTTTTTACCGGGCAGTTTGAGGTCGGTGAGGACCAGGTCTATCCGTTCTTCCTTGAGCTTTTTCAGGGCCAAGGTGGCGTCCCCGGCGGTTACTGCCCTGAAGCCTTCGCCTTCCAGGGTGGCTTTAAGCATGCCTGCCATGGATTCCCTGTCCTCGACTATGAGGATGCACTGCATGACAAAAGATTATAACACGCGGCTTCGCCATCACCTGCTTTTTCCGGATTTCAATCCCCTGATGCCTTTCTTGTTGATAGGATATAATTTCTGACGTGGGGATTTTTGCTTCCATAGACACGGGCTCAAACGCGGTGAGGCTCCTTGTGGCCCGCAAGGGCGGCAATGTGCCGCTGGAGCGGCTCAGGTATGAAAGGACCGTCACGCGGCTTGCCCAGGGATTTTTTCCCGGGACCGGAAAGGGAGAAAGCAAAAACCTACTGCCCCGGAACATGGAGCTGACCCTTGAGGCGCTTAAAAGGTATTCGGAGATAATTTCCTCTTACAGCGGGCTTTCGGGAGTGAGGGCCGTAGGGACCAGCGCATTAAGGGAGGCGGCAAACGGCGCTGAGTTCATCAGACTAGCCAGGCAGCGGACAGGGATAAAGATAGAGGCCATTACGCATGAGGAGGAGACAAGGCTTTCCGCCCTTGGAGTCACCGCGCTTCTGAAACCCGGCGGTCCGGATCCGGCTGCGGATAAAAAAACTCTTATCCTGGATATTGGAGGCGGCAGCACGGAATGGATGCTCACTGAGGGCGCTTCCATTAAAAATACGGGCGTCTCTCTCAAAAAATCCGGGAGCTTCCCGGTCGGGGTCGTCAAGCTTGCCGGGCTTGAGGACAAAGAGGGCGAAGCCGCCCTTGAAAGGGATATATCTGTTCTTGCCGGCGGCCTCATGACGGCCCTTTTCCCCTTGCCGTCCGGAACGGTTTTCGTCGTTACAGGCGGGACAGCCTCAACCATGGCATCTATCGATCTGGGGCTTGCTCAGTATGAGCACGAAAAGGTCCATGGGCATGAGATCGGGCTTGAACGGCTGACCGGTATGTGCCGGGATTTAAGCCTGCTTTCGCTTGAGCAGAGAAGACATTCGGTTGCCGGACTGGAGCCCGGCAGGGCGGACTTGATTATACCCGGCCTGAGACTTACAATTAAGATAATGGAGAAATTTGGTCTTAAAAGCGTCATTTCAAGCGATACCGGCCTGCCTGAAGGGATCATCCTCGATCTCGGAAACAATATTTATAACGGGCTTCATGATCCTGAAAGCCAGAAAAAGTGGATCTGACCGGCCTGTTTAAAAAAAAGATCGTCATCCATTGCCTGGATTACATTAATATGCCTGTTGCGGTTGTCGACGAAGATGGGCGTGTGGCTGAACTGAACGAGGCATTATGCGCGCTGTTGGATATGGGGCGCAAGGACCTGATGGGCATCCCTCTTGCCGGTATTGAAAAGATCTCCGGGGTCGGCGGCGAGCTGGGAAAAAGCCTGAAAACCCTTACAGCGCAGACCGGACGGATAAAGCTTGACGAGCGCATTTTCAATGTCATAATAAATCCCATTTGGCATGACGGCGGACGCCTGTTTGGCGTGGTCTTCGATGACGTTACCAAGTTTATTGAACTTGAAAGTGAATTGGTCAAGAGAAACAAGCTTCTCATGGTGATAAACACCATATCCACGGCGTTCATCTACTCGGACGAAATAAGCTCTGTTTTTGGGAAGCTGATAGAAAAGATCCAGCTTGTGACCGATCTTGGCATCTGCTGGATATCTCTGAAGGACGACGGGGAAAAATTTACCCTCAAGGCTGCGGCTGGTCTTTCCAGGGATCTGAGGCAGAAGCTGGAGGAGGGAGCGTTCGATGATTTTCAGGAGATGGTCACATCCCTGAAAGAAAGAGAGCCTTTTTATGTCCTTGAGGAGGAGGAGATAAAAAAGTACCCCGGTTTTTCCGATGAAAGGATCGTTTTTCTGGTTGCTCTGCCCCTGTCAATAGGGCCTGATAAGGTAGGTGTCCTGGCGCTTGGCAGCAGGGCACCCGTTTCAATGGGGTTCGATCTGGCCTCTCTCATCCACCTCATTGGCAATCATGTCTCTCTCATAATAGAGAAGGTGCGGCTTTACGAGAACGCCAGGTACCTGGCAGTGACCGACGCACTGACCGGCATATTCAATATAAGATATTTCTATGACTCACTCGCCCTTGAGGTCGCCAGGGCAAAGCGTTACGGCACCAATTTTTCCGTAACGATATTCGATGTGGATGACTTCAAGGCCATAAACGACACTTACGGCCACCAGGCGGGAGACGAGGTATTAAGAAGGATAGCCTCGGCGATCAGGAAGACCTCCAGGGAGACAGACATAGCGGCAAGGTACGGAGGTGAGGAATTCGTGATAATACAGACAAACACTACGAAGGCCGAGGCCTTCAAGCAGGCCGTGAGGGTGAAAAACGCCATCGAAAGCGAGTATTATATAGACCAAAAGATTCGGATATCTATTAGCGGAGGGGTTGCGGCCTTCCCTGAAGACGGTTCCGATGAGAAGAGTCTCCTGTATGCGGCCGATATGGCCCTGTACGAGGCGAAGGGGATGGGCAAAAGGCAGATACGCCTTGCGGGAGGATCGGGGAAAAATGGATAGCGAGCGTATCCCTGGAAGGGCAAGCGAGCGAATATGACAAATCGAAAGTTCCTTACATTCGATGCCCGGAGGGCATAAAAGTGAAATGAAAAAAGTTTTTGAGAGACCCCGGAGCCTTAAAAATGCCCGGTTTCATTACTGTCCGGGCTGCGGCCACAGTATTCTGCACAGGATAGTGGCTGAGTGCGTGGACCGCCTGGGCATAAGGGAGCGGACGATAGCTATAGCTCCCGTAGGCTGCGCCGTGTACGCATATGATTATTTTGACTTTGACGTGCTTGAGATACCGCACGGAAGGCCTCCGGCCGCCGCGACCGGGATCAAAAGATCGCTGCCCGGCCGGATAGTGATATCGTACCAGGGCGACGGCGATCTTGCGGCAATAGGCATGGGAGAGATAATCCACGCCGCCAACAGGAGCGAGAACATAACCGTTTTTTTTGTAAACAACGGCATATACGGAATGACCGGCGGGCAGATGGCCCCGACCACTCTGGCCGGGCAGAGGACGACCACCACGCAAATGGGCAGGGACACGGCCCGGGCCGGAAACCCGTTCCGGATGGCCGAGTTGCTGGCGGGGCTGGAGGGTTCCGTCTTCATTGCGCGGAGCTCCCTGGACAGCCCTAAAAACGTACTGATTACGGAAAGGCTTTTTGAAAAAGCTCTCCGTTGCCAGATGGAAGGCAAGGGTTTCAGCTTTGTTGAGGTGCTTTCCCAGTGCCCCACGGACTGGAAGCTTACCCCGGAGGAGTCACTTAAATGGATGGCCACACAGATGCGTGATTTTTTCCCCCTTGGGGTATTTAAAGATAATTTTACCGGAGGCGGCACGGGCTTAGCCGGCGGCAATGCGGGCCCCTTCGGTCTTAAAGACGGCGTGGTGGAAAACGGGAAAAATAAAAAACTCCCGGCGGGGGGCGGCAAGTGACCAAAGGCATTCTGGTTGCTGGTTCCGGGGGGCAGGGAATACTGTTTACGGGCAAGCTTATAGCGCAGGCGGCCATGGAAGGGGCAATGAATGTAACGTGGTTCCCTTCTTATGGGGCTGAGGTGCGGGGCGGCACGGCCAACTGCACGGTGGTGATCTCCGATGGTCTCATTGGCTCGCCTGTCGTGAGCAGTCCGGATGTGCTTGCGGTCATGAACGAGGCATCGCTTGAGCGTTTCTCCGGCAAGGTACGGAAAAACGGCCTCATCATATTGAATTCTTCAATGGTTTCTGGAAGGCCCGAGAAAAAAAGAAATGGCCTCAAGGTAGTCGAGGTGCCGGCGGGAGAGATAGCTTTCTCGATCGGTGCGCCTTTGTCTGCCAATATGGTCATTAGCGGGGCCCTTGCGCGGGCGGCCTCCATTTGCGATCTGCCCGTTCTGAAGCATGCCCTTAAAATGCTTTTCAAGCGGGCTAAGCCGGCAATACTTGAGATAAATCTGAAGGCCCTGGAACGGGGCTGGCAGCATGTTGATTAGAATTGAGGGGATTTTAAAAATTGGCTATTAGAAATTTGGGAACAAAAGCGGCCGGAAAAGCCGGGGCGCAAGAACAAAAAGTTAAAAAGACAGCGGCCGCCGGTAAAGTGAGGGTCAACGGGAAAAAGAAAATAGCCGGAAAGATCAGAAAGGCCCTGGTGCGGGATGTAAAGGAAGTCCATTCGCTGATAAATGAATTTGCCGCAGAGCAGGAAA
>JAKAGP010000135.1 GCA_021825785.1 Nitrospirota bacterium | reverse complement strand
TGAGTTTTGCACGATAGGCGGCAATGTGGCCGAAAACGCCGGCGGGCCGCGTGCCCTTAAATACGGGGTTACAAAGGATTACGTGCTCCAGCTCGAAGCGGTCCTTTGCGGGGGGGAGCTTGTCACGGTGGGGGTGCAGACGCCAAAAGGCGTGGTGGGCTATGATCTGGCAAGGCTCCTTACAGGTTCCGAAGGTACACTGGCCGCCATAACAAAAATTCGTTTAAAGGTCCTCCCGCTGCCTGAGGATGTGCTTACGCTTATGGCGGTTTTCGCGGACGCGGAGCGGGCGGGCGAGGCGGTGTCCCGAACTATAGCCTCAAAGATAATCCCCCGCACGCTTGAGATAATGGACAAGGCCTCCATGACCGCCGTTGAAGGCTGGAGCCCGGTAGGTCTGCCAACTGAAGCGGAGGCACTGCTGCTCATTGAGCTTGATGGGCATCCGGAGGCCATAAAGAAGGAGGCTGGACGCGTGATCGAGATATGCGAAAAACTGGGCGCCGATGTCACGATGGCAGAAAACGAAAGCGCGCGCGACGCGCTCTGGAAGGCAAGGCGGGGCGTTTCGCCTGCTTTATATCATTTGTGCCCGCATAAGATAAGCGAGGATATCGTAGTGCCCAGAAGCAACATAGCCCGCATGCTTTCGGAACTCAAGGCCCTGGCGAATAAAACATCCGTCCCGATAGCCACTTTCGGCCACGCGGGAGACGGCAATCTGCACGTAAACTTCCTTCCCCCGGTTAAAAAGGACATCACCCCCATACTCGAGGAGATGTTCAAAAAAGTGCTTGAGCTTGGCGGCACAATTTCCGGCGAGCACGGTGTGGGTCTTACCAAAAAACCCTTCATAGCAATGGAGATACAACCCGCGCAGCTTAAGCTTATGAGGGACATTAAAAATGTTTTCGACCCAAAGGGGCTTTTGAATCCTGGCAAGATATTTCCGCCGGAGGGGCGATGAGCCCCGGAGGCGCAATGAGCCCTATATGGTTTTTTTGGGCCTGGGCGGCGCTGCCTCTCTACCTGGCGGGAATTTTTAACAGGCGTTTCCTTTATGCCGGATGCCTGGCGCAGGCGGCATATCTTTTGGCAAGGGGCGCCATGATAGGCAGGGTCCCGCTTGTGGGCCCGCATGATACCCTGATATTTCTTTCCGCGAGTCTTGCCGGGTTTTCCGCCTTTTTCCACGCGGAACCGGGGAAGATAAAGATGTACCGTGTCCTTATCGGGGCGCTGGCCGCTCTTTTCAGTGTCTCAGCCATGTTGGCCAAGCCCTTTTCAGGCGCCCTTCCCCCCGTGCTGAGCACCTACTGGTTTGAACTGCACGTGGGGCTCTCCTTTTTCTCATACGCCTTTTTCGGCATAGGAGGGGTGCTCGGGATTTTATATTTTTTAAATTTGGAACGGCCTGATGGCTCTATTGATAAAAACAAAGCGGGAATTGAGAAAAGCCAGTACCGCTTCATACTTACAGGGTATCTCCTTTTCTCCGTTGCGATGATAGCCGGAGGCGTATGGGCATATCTTGCCTGGGGCACTTACTGGCTTTGGACGGCGAAGGAACTCTGGACCTCGATAGTCTGGCTGTTTTACAGTCTTTATCTGCATCTGCGGCTGCGGCCGGGATGGTACGGAAAAAGGACCGCTATAGCCGGGACGGCAGGCTTCATACTGGTACTGTTCACATATCTTGGGGTGGGGCTCCTCATGAAAAGCTCCCATACTTTTTAATAAAAAAATAAATGGTATTTTCAAAGCTCAGAAAAACCGTATGGGAGGCATTGATATCCCAAAGGCTGGCCGTATGGCTGCTTGGCCTTGAAATAGCCGCCCTTTTTGCGGGCTCCTATTTTCTGGCCGTAAACAGGGAGGTGATGGGCGCGATGAGCGGGGAATTCCCCCTGTTCGTCTGGTTGCTCCAAGGCCCCTTTGCGCTCACATTCTGGCTTTGGGCGGCTATCTTCTTTCTGGTGCTTCTGGCCATAAATACGGTTTTTTGCAGCGTGGAATCGCTAAGGCGCAAAAAGGGCGGCCTCATCACAATGCTAAGCCCCCAGATCATTCACGCGGGATTTCTTTTGATCCTGATGGCCCATCTGATGAGTTCGCTTGGGGCCTCTAAAATTACAGGGCAACTGGCGCAGGGCGAATCAGCCAGGCTCCCCGGATTCGATATTCATCTTAATAAAGTGGAACCAGGGCAAAAACCCTATGCCGGGATAGATATACTTTCAGGAGGAAATGTCATCAGGCACGGGGTGCTTGCCCCCAATCATCCGCTCTTTTTCCGGGGGTACGGTTTTTACCTGCAGGAGGTCATGACGGAGCCTTTCCCCTCGGCCTTTATCGAAGTAAGCCGGGAGCCAGGCGCAATATGGGCGCTTTTTGGAGGTATACTCTTTACAGTGGGAACCATAATGCTTGTACTGCTGAAAACAAGACATGAATAAGAACCTGTAAAAATAAAAACAGGACAGGAGTAAGAACCTGTTTGAGACAGGTTCAAATTAAAAATGGCAATATTCGTAGTGCATGAACACCACGCGACCCACCTTCATTATGATTTCAGGCTTGAAATGGAAGGCGTGCTAAAAAGCTGGGCCGTGCCCAAAGGGCCCTCTATGGACCCCGCGGACAAAAGACTTGCCGTGATGGTGGATGACCACCCGCTGTCATACGGCGGATGGGAAGGCGTAATCCCTGAGGGCCAGTACGGGGCGGGCGAGGTCATCATCTGGGACACCGGCAGGTTCGAGATCGAAAAAGGCAGCCCGGAAGAAGGCGTAATTGAATTCATGCTCCACGGGAAGAAACTGAAAGGCCGGTTCGCGCTTGCCGAAATGAAAGGGGGCAGGTCGCCCAAGGGCTGGCTCCTGATAAAAAGAAATGACGAATACGCGCACCCTGGCTTCAAGATCGCCCCGATGCTCACCCCAAAAAAACTGAAGGACATCTCCAAAAACCCGCCTTATGAAAAAAAAGAAAAAGCAAAAACACATGCGAAGAAATCCGGCTGATAAAAAACTGAAAAACAAAAAGGTTAAAAAAGTCTCATTCGTCGATCTCCATGCGCACGGGATGGGCGCTTATGATACAAGGACAAATGATCCGGGGTCGATCCTTAAGATTGCGCGCATGCATGAAAAAAAGGGGACCGGCCTTATCTACCCCGCCATCTATCCCGCGGACACGGAGACCATGCGGGGCCAGATGAGGGCCGTTTCGGAGGCGATGAACAGAAGCCTTACGATCGGGGGCGTGAACCTTGAAGGGCCTTTTTTAAATCCAGAAAAATGCGGCGCTCTCGATAGGGCAAGCTTTAAAAGGCCAACGCTTTCGAACCTGAAAGCGCTTATAAAGGGTTTCGAAGACATCATAAAAATCATCACGATCGCCCCCGAAATCAAGGGGGCACTGAAGCTGATCGAAAGATGCTCGGAACTTGGCATCAGGGTCAATATGGGCCATTCGGATGCTACTTTCAAGGAGGCCAGCGAAGGAAAAAAGGCGGGGGCCACAGGTATAACCCACCTGTTTAACGCCATGCGCCCTTTCCATCACAGGGAGCCGGGACTGGCCGGTTTCGCCCTCCTCGATGATGCCCTTTATGTTGAACTCATTGCCGATGGCGTGCATTTAAGCCTGGAGACCCTGGCGCTGGTCCTCAAGGTCAAAGCCCCTGACAGGATAATCCTTGTATCGGACGCCGTGAAAGGCGCAGGCAAGGGAAAGCCTGTATATATAAATGGATCGCTTCTTGCCGGCGGGGGCAAAACGATTTCCGAATGCGCCCGGATGCTTGAAAAAACATTCGGAGTGGAAGAAAAAATGATAGAGCTTTGGGGCAGGAAAAACCCGCTTCGCTATATGGGGTTTTTAGATTAAATCCTTACGGGGCGGGTGTGGCCCTTTTTAGCACCTCTTTGTTATAGGCCGATATTACATCCCTCCTGCTGACCATCCCGATCACCATTTTTGGGTTGTCCCTTTTTACAACGGGTATTTCATCGATATCCTTCAAAGAAAACCTCTCGATCGCGGTGTTCAGGTTTTCTTCCGGGTAAAGCACTATCACCTCGTCTGTTGCCACCTGCCCGGCGCGGACGATAGTCTTCACCTCTTCTTCCAGGAGCACCGGCCTTACATCCTGGAAAGAAATAATGCCTTTCATGAGCCCGGCGGAGTCCACCACCGGAATGTAGAATTTCTCCTGATTTATCATCTCAGAAATAACATCGTCCAAAGTGGCCTCTTCTTTGGCCGTGATGAAATCCGCCCTCATTATATCCGCCACTTTTATGCTGCTCATAATGGCCGCTTCCCTGCCCATGTGTATCTTTATCCCTTTTTTCGTTATATCGACGGTATCTATGGAATCAGGGTAGATCCTCTTTGCTATAAGGGTGCCGATAATGGACGAGAACATGAGAGGGATTATGATCTTGTAATTGCCGGTCATCTCGAAAAGAAGGAAAATCCCGGTAAGCGGAGCGTGGGTGGCGGCAGCCAGAAAAGCCCCGATGCCAACAGTCGCATACGCCCCGGGAGATGCGGTGTAGGCCGGAAACAGCCAATTGACCAGATAACCATAGCTGCCCCCCGCCATGGCGCCAATGAAAAGCGATGGGGCAAAGACACCCCCTGCCCCGCCGGAACCAATGGTTATGGCGGTGGCCATAAGCTTTAAAAAGATAAGAACGGCCATCAGCGGGAAGATTATCTTGCCAATCAGGGCATGATCGATAATGTCGTAGCCGTTTCCCATGATCTGCGGAAGAAAGATGGCAAATGATCCTATTATAAAGGCGCCGAGCACGGGCTTGAGCTGCGGGTTTATCCTGAGCTTTTCAAATTCGTCCTTCACGCCGTGGAAAACCTTGATATACATAACTGCCAGAAAACCGGTCAGGACCCCGAATATCATATATAGCGGTATCTCCGCCATGCTCCTTAGCTGGTACTCTGGGACCCTGAAGGCCGGATTTGAGCCGTAAAACGCCCTGGATACGACCGTGGCCATCCCCGAGGATATGACTATTGCGGCAAACGAAGAGATCTCGTAATTTCCAAGGAGAACTATTTCTATCGCGAACATCACCCCGGCGATAGGGGCATTGAAGGTGGCGGCTATTGCCCCTGCGGAACCCGCCGCTATCAGAAGCTTCATCCTGCTTCCGGAGGCCCTGAAGAGCTGCCCGGTGCCGGAGCCTATCGTGCCTCCGATTATCGCGATGGGGCCCTCGATGCCGGCCGACCCTCCGGTGCCTATCGTGAGCGCAGGGGCGATAATTTTCAGAAAGATGTTTCTGATCCTGATCACCCCGCCCCTGATGTTCACAAGCTCAATGAATTTCGGGAACCCGTAGCCGTTCACGTCGCCAGGAAAGGCCTTGGAAAGCGGGATCAGAAGCAGCGCACCGGCCATGGGCAGAAGGGGCAAAAGAACTCTATATGTCCCCCCACGGTTTATCTCCAGAAGGTTAGCCACATGGATGAAAAAAAGCTGGTGGACAAAATTCATGGTACTGCGGAAAAGTACATTGGCAAGACCGGCACAAACACCCACCAGCGCGGACAGGATGATCAGGGCCGTGTGCTCCTGCATATGGAATTTTTTAAGCAGAGCGGCAAGTTCAGCGAGTTTGCTGGTCTCCCGCTGGCCGGAGGAGCTAACTGAACTCATCGCACTTTTTGGAAAGCATTTATTTGAAAGCAAAAAGACAAAAACATAACTTATCATTATAACACCGGGAAAAATTGACCCGGGCAGGTCCGAAAGTTTTTTGACTTTTTGATTTTTTTACGAAAACCCCTTCTGATACAATGTCTTTTGATATAATGTCTTCCAGGAGCCGCGAACCTGGAGAAAGGCAGGAATTTTCCCCGTGATTGAGAACATACATTGGCTTGGACATGACAGTT
>JAKAGP010000134.1 GCA_021825785.1 Nitrospirota bacterium | reverse complement strand
AGCCAGCATTCTCATGGCGTCCTCGGAAAACTTCTTTTGCGCCACGTCCAGCTCCCGGCAGAAGGAGGAAAGAAAGCTCGTTGCCATCAGCGGGATGTCCTCGGAAATTTCCCTCAGCGGGGGCGTATGCACGGAAACAACATTAAGCCGGTAATAAAGGTCTTCCCTGAACTGGCCGGAAGAGATTTTCGCCTTCAGGTCCTGATTGGTGGAAGCCAGTATCCGCACATCGACTCTGCAAGTGCTGTTGTCCCCGAGGGGTTTTATCTCCCTTTCCTGCAACACCCTCAAGAGTTTTGCCTGAAGAGCGGACGATATGTCGCCTATCTCGTCGAGCAGTATAGTTCCGCCGTTTGCGGTCTGGAAGAGCCCGTCCTTGTCCGAGGCCGCCCCTGTAAAGGCGCCTTTTTTATAGCCGAACAGCTCGCTTTCGAGGATATTTTCGGGTATTGCGGGGCAGTTTACCGCGATGAACGGCCTTGTGGCCCGCCCGCTGAGCGCGTGTATCATCCTGGCCGCCAGTTCCTTCCCGGTGCCGGTTTCCCCGGTGATGAGCACGGTCACCTCCGCCTTGGCGACAAGCCGTATTGTCTCCATCAGCTTCCGGACCGGGGCGGACCGGCCAATGAATTGCCCGATCGTCTCGCTGTCCTTTATCCTCTTTTCGAGGTCCAGGTTTTCCCTGAAAAGGGCATTGTATTCCAGCGCCCTGCGGATTGTGTGCAGCAGCCTCTCCTCGTCAAAGGGTTTTGTTATGAAGTCGTAGGCCCCGAGCTTCAGGGATTCCACCGCATTTTCTATCGTCCCGTAGGCCGTCATCATGATCACCACGGCGGAACTATTGAGTTGCCTTATCCGCTTCAAGAGTTCCATCCCGTCCATCAACGGCATCCTGATGTCCGCGAGGACCAGGCTAACCTGCTCTCCGGCAATAATATCCAGGGCCGTTTTGCCGTCGCCGGCGCAACGCACCCCGATGTCTTTCATCTCCCTGGTCAGCAGTCTCTCAATGAGACTGAGCATGTCGCGCTTGTCGTCTACCACCAGTATTGTCTGGCTCATGAAACGGGCCCCCCGGCCGGCAGCCATATCCTGAAAGTGCTCCCCCTGCCCTCCTCGCTTTCGAGCGCTATCTCCCCGCCGTGCTCCCTGATAATACCATAGCTTACGGCCAGGCCAAGCCCCGTACCCTGCCCGGGCTCCTTTGTGGTGAAAAAAGGTTCGAAGACCCTGTTTTGGATCTCCTTCGGTATGCCGCAGCCTTCATCCGCAAACGAGATGAGGACCCGGCCGGAGTCTTTCTCATAACTCGTGGAGACATGTATGGAGCCCTTCTGCCCCATGGCCTGACAGGCGTTCATAAGAATATTCATGTAGACCTGCTGCATCTTGTCCGTGTCCATTATGACCCGCGGGAGGCAATCGCCATAGTCCCTTACGATGGACACGTCATTATTGCTGAACTTGCCCTCGAGCACGGACACCACGGGCTCGATCGAGGCGTTAATGTCCGCCTCCTCATACTGGGCTCCGGTCTGCCTGGAAAAGTGCAGCAGGTCCTCCACGATCTTTTTGCAGAGCTGCGCGTTTTTGTGCACCTTTTCAAGGTCTTCTTTAATCTGCGCCGGGGCATCCCTGATAATAAGCCTCGTGTAGCCGAGCACGACGCTAAGGGGGTTGTTTATCTCGTGGGCGACGCCGGCCGCAAGCTGTCCTATTGAGGCCAGCTTGTCGGTCTGCCTCATCTGCTGCTCTATTTTTTTCCTCTCCGTAATGTCCTTGGCAATGCACTCATAGCAGATATAGCCGTCCGGCTCCTTCCTCGTCGTGGCCGCAAGCAGCACGCTGGTTTCGCCGCCGTCCGTCCTTGTGAACACGGCTTCCAGGTCTTTAACGAAGCCCTCTTTTTCCATGCGCGCAAGGAAATGGTCCGCCGTTTTCACCGTCATGAAATCATGCAAGTCCATCCTGTTTGTCACTTCATGTTCATCTTTCGCCCCGAGCAGTTCAAGCCCCGCATTGTTTATCTCGGTCACGGTCCCCGAGTGGTCCGTGATTATTATGGCGTCCTTCGACGCCTCGAATATATGCCTGTACTTCAGCTCCGAGGAGTTTAGCTCATCCCGGGATTTTTTCAGGTGCTCAAGCATGGAATTGAAGGATTCGGCGAGCTCCGCGATCTCGTCATCCCCCTTGGCCTCGAATCTGGTCTCCAGCGCCTTTTCGCCGCCGACGACCGACTTGAAAAAAGAGCTCGCCTTTTTCAGCGGCCTCGCCGAGACCAGATAATAAAAATAATTAAGGGCCATGAAGAGAAGGGCCATCCCGGCAATGCCTATCAGGAAGATGGAAAAGGCCATTTTACCGATGCGGCCGAATGTCTTGTCAACCGGGATGGCGATGGACTCCACGCCGACGACGGAACCGGCATTCCAGTAATGGCCGTTGCTTGTCCCGTAACGGCTGATGAGGGATTTCGAAGAGAGCGCGGGGTCCCCATGGCAGGGCAGGCATTGCCTTTTCACCTTTATTGCCTTGAAATATGCAAAGTACCGGTTTCCGCCCTTTTCAATCAGCCCCTTCCATGTATCAATTCCCGCCCCCGCCAAGGAAAACCTGCTTATCAGGCCGGCCTCGAAACTGTCCGCGCGGTCTTTCGGGTTCATCGGGTTCAGCGCCACACGCCTGTATATATAATCCGGGTGCATGCTTATGAAGCGGTGCATGATGCCCTTGTTGACGAAGGACGTCGACATGGCCTCCCTGACGAATTCGTTCCTGCCCAGGACATGGTACATCTGCGGCCGCAGTTCGTCCTGCACATATTGCACGGTTGCCTCAACGTGCCCCAGAACTATATCGGCCTTCTCATAGGCTTCCTGCATATACAGATTTTTCAGTTCCTCGTAGAAGAATATGGAGAAAAGACCGACGGCGGAAATAAGGATCACGGCAATGCCAAACATGAATTTGGCCGCAAGTTTTCTCGGCCTGGGAAACAGTTTTTTAAAGTATTGGTTCCCGGTTTTCAAACCCGTCCAGGACCTTGCTGATGCATCTTCACCTTTTCAACTAATTTACCTGAGCGGGGAGGATTTTTCCAGCCGCCCTGAAAAGGCCCTGGGGTTCCAAGGAGTACATGAGCCCGCCTCCTGATGGCAAGGCTGATGTCCGTCCGGCCGGCCCCTACCCCTTGATAACCTTGTTGAGCACCCGGCAGAGCTCCGCTATCAGGTAGGGCTTGGCCAGGACGTCCTTGAAACCGTATTCGCCGAACCTGGACATCACAGGGTCGTTGTAATAGCCCGACGAGGCGACCGCCCTGACGGAGGGGTCTATCTCCAGCAGCCTGCGGACTGCCTCCTTGCCGCCGGTGCCCCCCGATACTATGAGGTCCAGGATTACGGCGTCGTAAGGGTCGCCCGCCTTGATGGCGGCCTTGTACATCTCGACCGCCCTGTCCCCATCGGCCGCCAGCTCCACGGTATACCCGCACTGCTCCAGCATCCGCGCGATGACCACCCGGATGCCCTCCTCATCATCCATGAGCAGTATCTTCCCCCTGCCGTAGACGGCGCTGCCTTTTTCTTCCTCCTGCCCAGCCTGTCTTGAGCCGAACCGGTCCGCGGAGAGGGCGGGCAGGTAGACGGTGAAGGACGTGCCGTCACGTTCTCCCGATTCGGCAAATATCTGGCCGCCGTGCTTTTTCACTATCGAATAGGAGATGGCAAGCCCCAGGCCCGCATTCTTCCGGCCGGCCTTGAAAAACGGGTCGAACACCCTGTGCATGTACTCGGAGGGTATCTGCCCGCCCTGGTCCTCGAACGAGACCTTTATGTAATCGCCCTTGGAAAGGGGTATCAGCTCCCCGTCCGAAAGCCGGACGTTTTCGGCCCTCACCGTTATAAGGCCTCCTTCGGGCATCCCCTGCTGGGCATTCATCAGGAGGTTGTTTATGACCTGGCTTATCTGGCCCTCATCGCACGGCACGGGCCAGAGGTCCTCCGGGACTGAAACCTCGAACTTCAATCCCTCGGCCGCGGACAGCGATATCGCGTCCCTTATCATGCCGCCTACCGAAACAGCCCTCCTGTCCGCCTCCCCGGTCTTCGAGAACATCAGCAACTGGTTGGCCAGATGCCTGCCCTTCAGGGAGGCCTTTTCGGCCTCATCGAGGATGTCCCTCATCTCGCCTGCGACAGGGTAGAGCTTCGACAGGGAGATATTTCCGATTATCATCGTAAGTATGTTGTTGAACTCATGGGCTATGCCGCCGGCGAGGTAGCCCAGGGACTCAAGCCGCTGTGTCTTCTGGAGCTCCGCCTCCATCAGTTTCCGCTCGGTCACGTCCCTTACATTAGTCACCACGCCTATGACATGGCCGGTCCTGGAATCCCGGAGCGGGACGCTCTGTACCTCCATCCATCCGTCCGTCCTGTCCCCGAGGCGGTCGAACTTGACGGTCCTCAGCGAGGGCTGGCCCGATTCGAACACGGCGGCCGCGGCGCATTTGGGGCACGGCTCGTTCCTGCCGTGGAAGACCTGGTGGCATTTCTTGCCGGCCAGCGGGGCCTCCCAACTGTAAAACTGCTCCATCATCCTGTTTGGGCGCAGAATGGTAAAGTCCCTGTCCAGTATGTATATCCCGTACTGGACGCTTTCGAACACGTTCGTAAGGAACTCCTCCTTGGCCTTTATCGTGTCCTCGTACCGTTTGCGCTCCGTTATGTCACGCGCGACCCCCAGGACGGAGCAGACCGCGCCGTGCTGGTCCCTTACGGGGATGAGGCGCATGTCAAGGGATATGCGCCTGCCGAACAAGGAGATGTTTTCCTCGATGCTGGCGGGCTCTCCGGTCTGGAAAACATTGTCAAGGCAAGCTCCCGGGAACTCGAAAACCCGGGCCGGGAAGACCTGTTCCACCGGCTTGCCGATTATGTCCTCGGGCGATTTGCCGAAAAAACCCGTCGCGTAGTCGTTCACGAATTTCAGGCGGCGGTCCTCGCCTACGATAAAGACTATGTCCAGGGAGAGTTCGGCAAGGATGCGGTAATGGTTTTCCCTCTCCATGAGGGACTCGATAATTTTTTTCAGCCTGGCCTCGGACTCCTCCTGCCTGGCCAGCCTCTCCTCACACGGCGCATCATCCGGCAACCTGTCTTCGTTCATGAAGGTTTTTTATAATCGTCCAGAAGGAATTTTTACCTTATATTCGGCTTCTTGCGCGAAAGACTTTAATCCGTCCCTAAAGAAGCTCCCCCGCCTTCTCGGCCAGGGCGCTTCTGGCGCTCCTTGCCAGGTTCAGATAGCAGAAGGACTCCTCATTTATGAACCTGCCTATCAGGTAAGCCAGTCCGTTGCTGTAGGAATCCAGATAGGGGGTGTCTATCTGGTCCAGGTCCCCGGTGAAGACCACTTTTGTGCCCTCGCCGGCCCTGGTGAGGATTGTCTTTACGTCCAGGGGTCTCAGGTTCTGCGCCTCGTCGATTATCATGAAGCGCCGGGGAAGACTTCTGCCCCTGATATACGTAAGGGGCTCTATGTGGACAGCGTCCGATTCCACCAGGTAGCTGGAGCTTCTATACCTGGAGATATGCCTGTCTTCCTTTTTTTCCTGAGGGGTGCCTACTATGACGTCCAGGTTGTCGAAGATGGGCTGCATCCACGGGCGGAGTTTTTCCTCCACGTCGCCCGGCAGGTATCCAAGGTCCTGCCCCATCGGCACGACAGGCCTGGCCACCAGCACCTGCTCGTAGCGGCCCTTTTCCTTCTCATGCAGCCCCGCGGCCAGGGAAAGAAGCGTCTTGCCCGTTCCGGCGCGCCCACCCAGCGCCACCACCTGGACCTCATCGGCCGTAAGCGCGTCTATGGCGCATTCCTGGTCCGGGTTTTTTGGCGCAATCCCGGAGACCGCCCGCTGCCTCTTTATCGGCATC
>JAKAGP010000133.1 GCA_021825785.1 Nitrospirota bacterium | reverse complement strand
GCAGGGAATGCATGGCGGTCCTTTCGCCCGGGTCTATGGTGAGCGAGAGCATGCGCACGCGGTCATTTTCAAACAGCAGTTTGTAATTGTTCGGGGCGGCTATAAGCGCCTCCTCTATTTTTGCCGTCTTTGGCATGGTTTTTGTCCTCCTTCAGAAAAGATTTGTGGTTTTTGGGTCAAAAAATACGCCAGGATTTTTTCTTTTTTCCCTGCTGCCTGCCGTAATTCTTTCTCTTCCTGATTGGATTCTATCAAAGAAGCGGCAAAGGTTCTATCCCGGCTTCTTTCCTTTTTCAGGACGACTTGAACGCAGGCCGGTTCATTGATAACATTTGATCAGAAAGGGGAGGAAATCTCTATGGCCATTAAAGTTGAAGACAGAAAAAGAGAAGAGCTTGTTAAATTCCTGGATGAAAAACTGTTCGAGCCGGTCCTGCACGCCTCGGCCGATGATTATAAAAGCGAGGACCTGAAGAAGAAACTGCACGAGGTTCAAAAACACATAGAGAAGGAGAAGCACCGGTTCCATGACCAGGCGCGGTACCCTGTAGTCGCTGAGATCAAAAAGGATATACTTCTGGATTTGCAATCAAGGACGGGCAGAAAGCTGGAGCATGACCTCGATGCGCTCGAACTGCCGGCTTTTTCCAAAATAAAGGACGGGTTCCTGAAACTCTGTGATGAGCTGAAGATATAAGGTCTCCGGCCCGGCAACGGCCTCAATAAACCAGCTTCAGTTTTTCTTTGGCGGACTCGATGAGCACCGGGCTTTCCCCGATATAGTCCCCGTCGGCCTGTATGCGGGCCGTATCCTGCACCTGTACGGACCGGCACTTCAGATAGGCCACGTCCTTAAAGGAGGTATGCCTTCCCGTAACGACGCCCAATGCGTACTTGAGGACATCAAGCCTTTTCCTGCCGCTCATGACCACGGCATAAAGCCAGCCGTTCTCAACGCTGGCATCCGGGGCCATTTTGGGATAACCTCCATATCTGGCCCCGTTGCAGACAATAAGGCTTGAAAAGAAATATTGCCTGCCGTCGATCAATACGCTCTTTGGCTCCGGCGCCCAGCTCTTAAGGAGTTTAAGCCCGCTTGTCAGGTATCCGGCTTTCCCGTAGAGCTTCTTGAGCCTCCGGTTTACCTGATAGACCGCCTCCGCATCGAAGCCCATACCCGCCATGAGGAAGAACCTTCTACGACGGCCGTCAGGGAAAGACATGCTCCCAAGGTATATCTCCCGCACCCGGCCTTCAAGTATCCTTTTGACCGCACCCCGGGCATCTTCCGGAACCTTCAACTCCTTTGCCAGCACGTTCGTGGTGCCCAAGGGAAGAAGGGCCATGGCCGGCCCGCGCGCCGCAGGGCCATTCATTACCTCATTACCTGTCGTGAGGCCGTTCATTACTTCATTAAACGTCCCGTCCCCTCCGGCCGCAACCACAAGATATGCTCCCCCATCGGCCGCCTGTTTTGCCAGCCTGGTTGCGTGCCCCGCCTCCTGCGTCCACATGAGCTCCACATCCCACCCTGCCCTGCCCAGGAGCTCCGAGGCGAGTTCAACTTTCTTTAAAGACGATTTCCTTGCCGCCGGATTTGCGATGATGGAGAGTTTTTTATTTTTTTCTATTTTGCTTTCCAGTGGTTTTTGATTTTCGGGGCTCATGGGAGGTGATTATATCGTTCACGGAGGAAATTTTTCCAACCATAACGGGGGTTCTCCCCAGGTATTCGATCAGTTGGTCAAGCTGGCGGCCTTCCTTTATTAGGCCGGATCTTATGAAGAAGACCCTGCCTCCTCCGCGGTCCCCGTTTTTCTTTATGCCGGGCAGCCTCATGTACCCAAGCGATGCCCCCGCAACGTAACCCGTCGTGTAATCCGGATCGTCAGATATGCAAAGCTCGGCCAGCACTCCAGGGGCTGAGGCCACTTTGGAGGCTATTATAAGGGCGTCTTTTACACGGGAGTGCACCTCGCCGATGCCTGCCCGCCTCAGGCCAGCTGAAAGCTCCCCCTCCGCCTTTTTTGTGATCCCGAGCATCGAGGCCCGCACCCCTTTTTTCTCCTCCGCGTCCAGCCTTATGCCTTCTTCCGCATCCAGCAGGGCGGCCCCTTTCAGTCCCCCGGTCCGAAGTATCTTCAGGGCAGCGCTTGCAGCCCGCCGCGACACCCCGGCGGAGATCAATAGTTCCACGGCCCTTTGCCTTGCCTCCTTCGGACTTTTTGTTTCTGTTGCCAGGGTAGATACGGGAAGAGCTGTAATGGACAGGGGAGGGGCGGGAAGGAGCTCCGCTTTCAGCACCAGGGCATCCGGCTTGCCCCTGGAATGCGCAAGGGCCCTCCTGTAGTATTCCTGAAGGGTTTTTGCCACGTCTTTTTCGTCGAAAATGCCCTCTGCCCCGGATATGTGGCCGCCACCCTTGCCTGCCCTCATCCGGATTGACCAGAGAGGCCGGGGATTTTTCTTTTTTTCTTTCTTTCCCCCTTTTTCTTTTTTCATAATTTCTTTAGGCCGGGGTGAGCCCCTGCTCTTTTATCATGCGCAGGTCATCCTCAGGCGAACAGCCTTTTTTTGTAAGATAATTCCCTATCAAAAGCCCGTCTGCCCCGGCCTTGAACACCATAGGGCCAAATTCCCCAAGGCACTGCCCCCTGCCTCCGCATACGCGCACCTCTTTTTGAGGCAGCAGAAACCTGTAGAGGCTTATGATCTTGAGCGCTTCAAGGGCAGGCAGGACCTCCCTGCCGCCAAGGGCGGTGCCAGGTACCGGGATGAGGAAATTAAGGGGGACGGAGTCCGCGCCGGACTGCCTTACCTGAAGGGCCATGTCCACCCTGTCTTCCCATTCCTCTCCAAGGCCGAATATCCCCCCGGAGCAAAGCTCCAGCCCGGCCTCCTTTGCCGCCTCGATCGTCGCCAGCTTTTCCTCGAACGTATGGGTCTGGCAGACCTCCGGGAAAAACCGCTTTGAGGTCTCAAGGTTGTGGTGATAACGGTTAAGGCCCGCGTCCTTTAAAGACTTAAGTTCGCCCAGGGACAAAAGCCCCAAGGTGGCGCATGGCAGGAGCCCAGCTTTCCGCACGCTTTCTATTGATCTGGCAATAGCTTGAAGCTCCCTGCTCCCCGGTTTCCTGCCGCTTGTGACGATGCAAAACCTCTTTGCCCCGGTTGCTTTTGTCTCCACGGCCGATTTCAATACCTCTGACGTTCCTAAAAGCGGATACGTTTTAATGTCCGTCCTTGCCGCTGCGGACTGGGCGCAATAGGCGCAGTTTTCCGGGCAGGCCCCCGACTTCGCGTTTATTATGGAGCATAGATCGACGCGGTTTCCCCTGAAAGCCGCTCTTATGCGGTTTGCCCCCTCAAAAAGTGCAGCCGTTTCCCCGGCATCCACTGCAGCCAGAAAAAGGGCCTCCTCCCTGGTGATCATTCCTCCGGCAAGGACTTTTTCGGTCATGGTTTTTATCATTGGAATATTTTATTCTGGTCCTAATATCTTATGGAAAAGCCGCCGCCGGGCTTCTCCCCTTCGTAAGGGTGCCACTTTATGCCGGCCTCCGTAACATTGGCGAAAGCCGGGCCGGTGCGGCACTTTTTTATGGCCTCCTCGACAGAGCCCCTGTCTCCCTCGAATACTGCTTCGACCGTGCCGTCAGGGAGGTTTCTGACCCATCCGTCCACGTCCAGCGCTTCCGCGGCCCTCTGCACAAAGGCCCGGAAGTTGACCCCTTGCACCCTGCCCTTGAATATCACGTGCGCCTTGGCCTTTTCCATATCGTCAATTATAACAGTTATAACTATAAGTTTAGACTGGAAAAAACGGTTGCAAGGGTGGGTTTCTGTTGAGATAATGGGGTAATGTCAGATCCTTTGAATTTTCCTTTTTTCTTGAAAGGAGGAAGCGGCATGAACATGAAATTAGCGAGACTGGTGCTTTTCTTTGGCGTTTTGGCTATAGGCATCCTGACCGGCTTCAGCATAGGTTATGACCATGGCATGAGGGCGGCTGAGTCCAGAGCCCGCACCGCCTCTGCCAGGTTCTATCACGATTTCAAGGCAAAAGTGGCAGAGGGAAATATCTTCGCCCTCTGTGGGGTCAAGATAATGCCCATGAGCCGTAAACAGGCAAAGATATGCGGAAATAAAGGGTATCTGGCATCGGCTAAGACTCCCGGGAAACGCCTGTAAAGGGTCAACAGGACCGGCAAGATGATGCCCGAAAATTGACAATCTGGGGACGCTTCTGATTTAATGGTTAGCATAGGCGTCCCTCATATCGAATTTGACGATACGGGAGTCTTACTGACGTACGGTTTGCAGGTGCCCCTGCGGGGGCAGAAAAAGGGAATCCCGTGGAAATCGGGAGCGGTCCCGCCGCTGTAACCGGGGACAAGAACCTTCAAAACCACTGTGCCTTACAAAAAGGGGCATGGGAAGGGAAGGTGAGGATGAACCGGGTAGCCAGAAGACCTGCCTGCGATCCGATATAAGAAGCTCTTTCCCTTCGCGGAAGGAGCGGGCGGGATGTGGAAAGTCCTGTCCTGGGATGAAGCAAACTGGGTGCAATCCCGATTGGTTTTTTAATTAATAAAAAACCAACCGGGATTTTTTATTTTATTCCATATCCTGAGACCTGAGGAGGCACGTGCTTTGCTCATTATAGCGGGCACTCACAGCGGGTGCGGCAAAAGCACGGTGGTCCTGGGGCTTTTGGCGGCCCTAAAGTTTTCAGGACATGATGTCCAGCCTTTCAAGGCGGGCCCGGACTTCATAGACACCGGCCTTCACAGTATGATAGCGGGCCGGCCCTCAAGGAACCTGGATCTATGGATGTGCGGCGTCGATTACGTGCGGGAATGCGTAAGAAGGCATTGCGCCGGGGCCGGCCTGGCGGTAACCGAAGGGGTCATGGGTTTTTTTGACGGAGGGGAAAGGAGCACTGCGGCCCTGGCCAAGGCCCTTGGGACAAAAAACATTGTCCTTGTGGTAGATGCCGGCGGCATGGGCGAGAGCGCCGGGGCCATAATCCGGGGGTTTAACAGCGAAGGCGGGATACGGGGGGTCATTTTCAACCGTGTGGCGGGGGCGGGACATTATGAGAAACTCAAGTCCGCGTGCCGGGGCGTTGAAGTGCTTGGTTATCTGCCCAGGGACGCAGGCTATTCCATATCTGCCAGGCACCTGGGGCTGACCGTGGCAGAGGAAAGGCCAATCAGCGAAGAAGCGCTGCAGCTGCTGGCTGAGGCAGTTATCCGCCACATTGACATTAAAAGGGTGCGGGAGCTGGCGGAAACGGCAAAGGACGGCAAGACATGCAGCCCCGCGCTTGAGAGCCCGGAAAATGAACCTGGGTCCACGGTGAATATAGCGGTGGCCAGGGACAGGGCCTTCTGCTTTTACTATGAGGACAACCTGGATATGCTGAGGGACGCCGGGGCCCGGATCCTACCCTTTAGCCCCCTTTCGGATGGCGGGCTTCCAGCGGACGCGGATGCGGTATATCTTGGCGGCGGCTACCCGGAGCTTTACGCCCGGGAGCTTTGCGAAAACGAAAGCATGACCGCCTCCATAAGAAATTGGGCGGAGGCCTGGGGGCCGGTATTTGCCGAGTGCGGCGGGTTTATGTATCTGGGTGAAGGCATTCGAAGCGGGTATTCAGGTGAAGACATAATGGAAGGTGGGGAATTTTTCCCACTCTGCGGGGTGTTGCCCATGGTTACCGGGATAATGCAGCATACGGGCGAAACTGTAAAGGGAAGGCCCTCGCTTGGGTACAGGGAGGCCGTTTTTTCAGAGGACTGCATGCTTGGGGGAAAAAATGCCAGGCTGCGCGGGCATGAATTCCACTACAGCCAGGTCCTTGAGATAAAAGACGGAAAGCCGGGGGTGCGCTTTAATGTTTTTGGCGAAGCGGACAGAGGGGAAATGGACAAGAAAATGGAAATAAAAATAAAAACAA
>JAKAGP010000132.1 GCA_021825785.1 Nitrospirota bacterium | reverse complement strand
GCAGCCGCGGGCCAATAGGGAAGGAGAGAAAAGGAATGCCTCAAGTTGTTGTCGAGCACCTGAGCAAGGTCTTCAAGATCGCAGACTCGCAGTTCACGGCCGTGAATGACGCCAACCTGAATGTGGAAAAAGGGGATTTCATTTCCATAGTGGGGCACTCCGGCTCCGGTAAATCCACCCTGCTTTCGATACTTGGCGGCGTATTGAATCCGACATCCGGCAACCTCTATATAGACGGGCAGGACGTTTACAGCATGAACGCAAACGGGCTCGCGGAGTACAGGGCATCAAAGATAGGTTTCGTTTTCCAGTTCTCCTCCCTTGTGCCCGTCCTGACGGCCAAGGAAAACCTTCTCCTTCCGACCATATTCTCGCCCAGGCAGCACGACGGCAAGGAAAAGCGCGCACTTGAATACCTTGACCTCGTCGGCCTGGGAGACAAGGTCAATTCGAGGCCCTTCCAGTTGTCGGGCGGCCAGCGCCGGAGAGTGGCCATAGCAAGGGCCATCATGAACCAGCCCGAACTGCTTTTGGCCGATGAGCCCACGGGCGACCTGGACGAGGATACCGAGGCGGAGGTAATGCAGTTTTTCGAAAAGATAAACAAGGAAATGGGTATAACATTCATCCTGGTTACACATGTCCTGGGCCTAGCCGAAAAGGCCAAAAAAAAATTCAGAATGCATGGGGGCAAGCTGAGTGAAATTTCATAAGTTTTTTTCAATGACAACTGAAAGAAATAAAAAAATGAAAGTGAAAAAATTCAAAATTCTGGCGCTGATATTTTTGCCGGCGATGCTCATTCTGCAGGCATGCCACAGCGGTCCGCCACGGATAAGCATTGAAAATGCGAAGGCCCAATTGTCACCGGCCATTTACGGAGAGGCCATGGTGTTCATGACAATAAAAAACGACGGCGGGCCTGATGTCCTTGAGGCGGCCAGCCTGAATGTGCCTGGGGCGCAGGCGATGTTCCACATGATGAAAGGCCATAATATGGCGCAAGTGACATCGGTAGCTATCCCCGGAGGCAAATCTGTGGTATTCAAAATGGGAAGCAGCCATATCATGATAGAGGACATGCCAAGAGGCACGGTTGCGGGCTCGCCCTTTACGCTGGCACTGACCTTCCAAAAATCAGGAGTGGAAAATATAAATCTAAAACTCGAAAAAGCCCCGTCAGAAAAAGCCCCGCCAATGAACATGCCAAGTATGGATTGATGCTTCATTAATAATACCGGGACCAATCGCATTTTTGGATCTTAAAAGCCCTCTTTGATCGATCGGGTGAGGCATGGTGTGAAGCCATGCCTCACCCGATGCGAAGTGCCCCCTTCAAATAAATGGTTTTGGAGGAACGAAGCGGATGCAACAATGCGCCCCGTACATCGCAATTTTCAAATTTCTAATTTCCGAAGAAACCATAAATTTAAATAAAAAAATTGTCAATCGAACTGTTTCGATTGGATACAGAAAATAATCAAAAAATGTATCCAAAAGACACTTAGAAAAACTCTATTCCGGGGTTATCTTTCCATCCATCATCGAAATGGTCCTTTTGCATCTTGCGGAAAGGTCTTTGTCATGGGTAGCTATTACAAAGGTAGTCCCTTTTTCGCTATTAAGGCGGTAAAGAAGCTCGAACAGTTCCCGGCCGGTCCCGGTGTCAAGGTTTCCGGTGGGCTCGTCGGCAAGGACGACGGAAGGCCCTGAAAAAAGCGCTCTGGCCACCGCAACCCTCTGCTGCTCACCTCCTGAAAGTTCTCCAGGCCTGTGGTGAAGCCGCCCCTTCAGCCCCAGTTCCCCCAGGATGACCCGTGCGCGCGCTTTCAGTTCATCGCGGCTTTCTTTGCCCGCAAGGAGCCCTGGCATCATTACGTTTTCCACGGCGTTGAACTCGGGAAGCAGGTGATGGAACTGAAAGACGAACCCGACCTTCCTGTTCCTGAATTCCGTTAAAGCCTTCTCGGAAAGGCCGAACACATCGATGCCGTCATGGAGCACCTGTCCTTCCGTGGGCCTGTCAAGCGTTCCCATTATATGAAGCAGCGTGCTCTTGCCCACGCCGGAGGCGCCCATCAGAGCCACCATCTCGCCGGTCTTTATTACCAGGTCTATGCCTTTAAGCACCCTCAGCTCTCCGGACGGATGCCTGAATGTCTTTTGCAGCCCTTTTATCTCTATCACGCTTTTTGTTTTTGCTTTTTGCTTCAGATGCTAAAGCTTCTGCGAAATCTCCTTTATCTGCTCAAGTTTCTTCATTGCCCTGCCGGAGTCCACCGCCTCCGCAGCCAGCTCGTAACATTCGGTCAGGGTGGTCCCGGTATTTGCGACAAGCAGCGCGGCGGCCGAGTTCATCAGCACGATATCCCTGGCGGGCCCGGGCTGGCTCTTAAGGACCCTAATGGCTATGGCAGCGTTTTGCTGTTTGTCGCCCCCCTGGATGTCTTTCAATGCCGCCCTGGGGAGGCCGAAATCCTCCGGGGAGATTATGAAGTCCTCCACATTATCGTTTCTGTAACGGGAGACGACCGTGCCGTCACATATGGTTATTTCGTCCAGGCCGTCTTCCCCGTGCACAACCATTGCGTCCTCCGCGCCAAGCCTGCCCAGCACGTGCGCAAGGGGGTTTGTGAGCTTGTCCGTAAAGACGCCCATCAGCTGTTTTCTTGCCCCTGCCGGGTTTGTTAGCGGGCCCAGGATATTGAAAATGGTCCTGATGCCTATCTCTTTCCTGGGCAGGACGGCGTATTTCATTGCAGGGTGGAAGAGAGGGGCATAGAGAAAACCGAACCCCGTCTCAAAAAGGCATTTTTCCACTTTTTCGGGAGGGAGGTCTATCTTGACTCCCATGGCTTCCAGCACGTCTGCGCTTCCGGTTGCGCTTGAGACCGAACGGTTGCCGTGTTTGGCAACGGGCACACCGCACGTGCTGACCACTATGGCCGCGATGGTGGATACATTAAAAGAACGGGACATGTCCCCGCCGGTTCCGCAGGTGTCCAGTGTGCCTGGCGGCGACTTTATCGTGATGGCCTTTTTTCTCATGGCCATGGCCGCCCCTATTATCTCCTCAATCGTTTCCCCCTTCATACGGAGCGCCGTCAAAAACGCCCCTATCTGCGCGGGGGTTGCCTTTCCTTCCATGATCTCATCCACGCACTCCGCCATCTCCGCTTCGCTCAGATGCACAGCCGTTGTGATCATATTCAATGCTTCTTTTATCATCAGGATAGCCTCCCGGCCTTTAGAAAGTTTCCAAGCAGATCCTTCCCCTTAACTGTAAGTATGGACTCCGGATGGAACTGTACGCCTTCAACCTCAAACTCCCGGTGGCGCACTCCCATGATCTCTCCTGCATCCGTCCATGCCGTTATCTCCAGGCATTCCGGCAGGGACTCCCTCCTGATAATGAGGGAATGGTACCGCGTGGCCTCAAACGGGCTTGGCAGGCCCGCGAATACTCCCTTGCCTCCATGATGTATAAGCGAGGTCTTGCCGTGCATCAGCACCTGCGCCCTGATTATCTCACCCCCGAAGGCCGCCCCTATGGACTGGTGGCCCAGGCAAACCCCCAGAATGGGTATCTTGCCCGCAAACTCTTTTATGGTATCCACGGAAATCCCGGCCTCTTTGGGCGTGCACGGCCCCGGGGATATGACTATTTTTTCCGGCGCCATCTCCCTTATCTGCGAAATGGTTATTTTGTTGTTCCTGTACACCCTTACATCTTCCCCGAGTTCCCCAAGATACTGGACGAGGTTATAGGTGAAAGAATCGTAATTGTCTATCATCAGCAGCATTTTTTGTCCCTCAGAGCCGGTTCTACTGATATACCGGGAGCAAAAACCTTTTCGGCCATATTTACGGCCTCCATCATGGCCTTGGCCTTGTTGACAGTTTCGGCGTATTCAAGCTCCGGCACGGAATCGGCCACAATGCCGGCCCCTGCCTGGACATACACCATCCCTTCTTTCATTATAAGCGTTCTTATGGTTATACAGGTGTCCATATTTCCCGAATAGCCGAAATAGCCGACCGCCCCGGCATACGGACCCCGCTTCACGGGCTCAAGCTCCTCTATTATCTCCATGGCCCGGACCTTTGGGGCGCCGCTCACTGTCCCTGCCGGAAAGCAGGCCTTAAGCACATCGAAAGGGCCAAGCTCTTTTTTCAGCCTTCCGTCGACATTGGAGACAATGTGCATCACGTGGCTGTACCGCTCCACTACCATAAGCTCCGGCACCTTTACGCTTCCGGTCTCGGCAACCCTGCCCACATCGTTTCTGCCGAGGTCCACAAGCATGATGTGTTCGGCTATCTCTTTCCGGTCCGCCAGGAGTTCTTTCTCGAGCGCATTGTCCTCCTCCGGGGTGGCACCCCGCTTCCTCGTTCCGGCTATCGGCCTTAAGATTATGTTGCCTTCTTCAAGCCTTACAAGTATTTCCGGTGATGAACCCACTATATGGGCATGCCCCGTATCTATGTAATACATGTAGGGAGAAGGGTTTATGGCCCTCAAGGCCCTGTAAACGCTGAAAGGATGGGCGGCGGTTGCCTTTTCAAAACGCTGGGACAATACGGTCTGCACGATATCGCCCGCCATGACATATTCTTTCGCTTTTTCCACGGCGCGCATGAACTCTTCCCTGCTGCCAAAAGATGAGACAAATTCCGCAGGCCGGACCTGCCCGGATTTTTTATCTTCTTCTTTGCCGATTCCGGAAAGCGGGTCCGGCCCGGAGATATCCGCGGGCAACCCGAGATCGCCTTCCATGGCAGCCATCTCCCCTCTTGCCGGTTTTCCTGCTGCAAGCCTGTGGACGATAGAATCTATTTTTTTAACGGCAAGCCCGTATGCCTCCTCCGGGTTTCCGTCCTCCGGCAAATGAACATTCACCACTACCTTTACCTTCTGCCTTAAACTATCGAATATCAGGATGGCGTCGGTGAGCATGAGGAAAAGGTCTGGCATATCCAGGCCGGGCCTGCCTTTGTCCGGCAATTCCTCCATGAATCTTACCATGTCATAGCCCAGATAACCTACAAAGCCTCCGTAAAACCTGGGCAGACCGGCTTTCTCTGAAAGGGCGGGCCTGAAAGCTCCAAGGAATTTCCGGACCTCTTCAAGAGGGTCCGCTGTCTCCAGTTTCAGAATTTCACCCTGCCTGTTGACCTCCATTTTGTTGCCGCGCGCCTGTATAGTGACTTTGGGAGAGAGGCCCAGGAAGGAGTACCTTGCCCATTTTTCTCCTCCGATGACGCTTTCAAGCAGATATGAGGGCCGCTCTCCAAGCCTTAAAAAGGCGGTAACGGGCGTGATCGTGTCGGCAAAGGCCTCCTTGTAAACAGGTATCAGGTTGCCCTTTTTGGCAAGCTCCATAAACTCCCGCCTGCCGGGCACTACTGCTGTTTCCGGGATGCTATGACTCTGAGTTTCCATTTAATATTCCCCTTATATTCTAAAAAACCCGAATTGGATTATATCCTATGTCCGGGGCCAAAGTCTTTGGTTTTTAAAAATAAAAAGGCCACGGTTTCCGACTATCCCGTGGCCTGAAGTTTTTAATATAACCCGTTCAATAAAAAACCTATACGGATCCTCCCGGCCACTGTCTCCAGGGACGCCAACCTTTGAGAGGGATCTCAAAAACTGTAAAAGCACTCGTTGCATTAAACATGCTCTATTTATAACAGCTTTGAAATTTGCAGTCAAGGGCACGATAGAAATCCATTTTCTTGATTTTTTATTCCGGATTGTTAATAATAGTACTTCCAGCCCGCCGGAACAGGGGCAACCAGAGCAAACAGGGGCGATTTAATGCGGGTGTAGCTCAGCTGGTAGAGCACAACCTTGCCAAGGTTGGGGTCGCGGGTTCGAATCCCGTCGCCCGCTCCAGTTTCAAAACAGGAATCGCGCCCCGGCGGACGTTCCGGTAAAGATGCAAAAAAAAGTAGAAAAGTAAAGATCG
>JAKAGP010000131.1 GCA_021825785.1 Nitrospirota bacterium | reverse complement strand
TGACGATATGCCGCAAAGTGCTTGCGAAATTGAGCCCGATCTGGGGCTTCACCTGTATCTGGTTAACGCCCTTAAGGTGATATTCGACCGGGTCCTCGACCGTAATTATCTTCAGATCGGGTGAGTTTATCTTGTCGAGGGCACCATATAAAGAAGTGGTCTTCCCGCTTCCTGTGGGGCCCGTGACGAATATGATGCCATTTGGTTTTTTGATCAGCTGTTTGAAGGCGGAAAGCACGTCTTCTGAAAACCCGAGGAGGTCCAGGTCTATGACGATGCTCTCTTTATCCAGGAGCCTCATGACCACGCTTTCTCCATGGAGCACAGGTATTGTGGATATCCTCATATCTATTTCTTTTTTGGACATCCTGAACCTGATACGGCCGTCCTGCGGGAGCCTCCGCTCTGCTATATTGAGCTTTGCCATCAGTTTTATTCTTGAGATGATGGCTGGCTGGAGCTTTTTGGGCACGGATTCCACGGTGTGCAGTATGCCGTCTATCCGGTACCTTACCCTAAGTTCATCTTCGTAGGGCTCCAGGTGTATGTCGCTGGCCCTGGTCTCAACAGCCCTCATAATAAGCGCGTTCACAAGCTTGATGATCGGGGCCTCGGAGGCCATATCTTTCAGGTGGATGGAATCTTCCTCTTCGTCTTTTAAAAACTCAAGCGTGCCGTTTCCATTCATTCCATTTACGAT
Source organism: Nitrospirota bacterium (assembly GCA_021825785.1). The sequence goes on along the minus strand of JAKAGP010000131.1, from coordinate 5,292 downwards.
ATTGCTCATGTCTTCGGGCTTGCGCCCGTAATATCGCACCCAATATTCATCAATGACCGGCGCAGGCGCGCCATATGCCTTCACCTGGGCATCGAGCGCCACCCTGAGCGCCCTGACCGTCTGGACGTCACCTGGGTCGGCCATTATGACGCTCAAAACGCCGTTTTCAAGCCCCAGGGGTACGATGCGGTTTTCGCGGATATAACGGAAGGACATTCCCCCGGGTACAAAAGGGATTTTTGGGAAGTCCTCTAAATTCTGGTAGGAGTCGTCACTCATAAACAGTTCCATATCCCATTACGGACCGGTTTCCCAGTTTGAGACTTCCTTGTCTTCGCCTTCTCCGCCCGGAACTCCGCCCCTGCCGTAGGAATACAGGTCATATTCGCCGTGCTGGCCAGGACATTGGTAATTGTAAGGCCTGCCCCATGGGTCGTTTGGAATGCCTTTTTTAAGGTAAGGCCCGTCCCAACTCTCGACGCCGGGATTTACGGCAAGGGCATTGAGACCCTGTTCTGTCGTAGGATAATCGCCTGTATCGAGCCTGTATTGGTCCAGAGCCTGATCAAAAAGTTTTATCTGCGCCTTTGCCGCTACCTGCTTGCCTTTCCCCAGCTTGGAAAAAAGTCTTGGCCCGACAAGGGCCGCCAGAAGGCTCAGGATTATGAGCACGACCAGGAGTTCGATAAGGGTAAAACCCTTTTGATTGCTACGGGATCGTTCGTGTTCACCCATCAAAAATATTTTGGAATAAAACCGGCTGCTTGAAACAGGCATATCGAGGGACATCGGACCACTCCTCCAAAATAAATTGCCGTTATTGAGATTTCCCGCAGGTCAAACCGCATGGAAAATACAAAAATGCACAATTCAAAGCAAAGAGATCTTTCATACAACCCGGCCTCCATCCTTGGCTGCGCGAGTTATACATTTTAAACCTTTGTTAATTACACCATTCTTAATGGAATATTAAGTTTTTATTACAAGCTATCCGCCGGCCTCCCGGCCCGATATCAATGATGCGTTATTGGCATCGCCTCAGCAGGTTGTTGAAAAACCCGGATTTCATTATAGACGTCATGCCCGAGGTATTAATCGGGCATCCAATTTGACTTGTCTTTGAATGGATTCCCGTCTGCGCAGGAATGACACAAAATCACAATGGAGTTTTTCAACAGCCTGCCAGAAGACGCGTTCTTGAAAATTTCCCATGCCGGCCATACCCTCTAATCTTTTAAATTCGCCGGATTATATTTTTTTCTTAAAGTGAAAAATGAGGCCTTTTCATTTGGTAGTCATTGAAAATTTAAAGGAAATGTCATTGTACGTTAATCTAGCTGTAAATATCGGAATGTTATAACAACACGTACGCGGATTCCTCAGCGGATGAATTATATAAAACTGAAAATTGTGACAGGCTGAATGGTTTTTTGTTTTTTTAAAGGAAATGTCATTAAACGTTCATCAAGCTGTAAATTTGTAAATGTTATAACAACACGTACACGGAATCCAGGGGGGCGGTGGATGCAGATAGTTGAAAGGGTCATTGAAAAGATGATCACCATGATCACGGCCCTCGCGGATAAGAAGTTCACAGGATATATAAAGATCAATTTCAAACGCGGGAGCTTGGGGAAAGTGGAGAAGTTCGAGGAAATACTAAAAAAGAAGTAACAGGGTAGAGTAAAAAAAGAAGTAATCATCGGGGCCCTTTGCTGACCGTCAGACGGATTAAAGAGTCTGTCCTGGAACCAGAAAGCCCGGATCGAAGAAGGTCGATGTGTTTAACACCTTCTCCTGATTCGGGCTTTTTTTATGGGTACTTTGGCTGGCCTTTACAGGCAACAGAAAGCCCGTTATAGAGAGTTTGCTGCACACGGGGTATTTTACCGGGGCAACAAACTCGGGAAATCTGAAAACGAAGGAGGTGATAGGGGAAAAAGCTTTTTGGCCGGGGAAAAAGGTGGCTTGCCGGACGGTTTACGGCAGGCCTGCTCCTTCAGAAAAGACCAAAACCCGGGTAACCGGGTGACGGAAAGCCACGGGTCCATCTCATATGGACAGCCGGGTTGCCTGATGGATAGAGTGAACTTAAAAAACTCTGAAGGAGACAAAATGAAGAAATTAATAGTGCTTTTTGCAGCCGCCGTGCTTCTGCTCGGCTTTAGCGGCCAGGCCATGGCGTATTTCGCCAACGGCGATCTTATTCAGGTCGTCTATCAGACCGGCGGTACGTATGAAGTCGGTACGGATCTTGGCGCCTTCAACCTGACAACGGCGTATTCAGGCCCGAGCGTTAATTACACCACGCCCGCGATTCCTGGCGCCGGCGCGGCTGGTGCGTTTTCCGGGGCAAGCTGGAGCCAGCTCCAGCTCGCTTACTTTGTAATGCCGCAAAGCGACCTCACGCCTTTCTGGACAAGCGGCCCTGCAGCGGGACAGGTCAGCAACAGCCGCCAGAACGGCAATTGGAACAGCGCCGCAAATTCGATACTTTCCGCGTACTCTTCTACGGCCAATGGAATGGCCCAAACGTCCATATTACAGTCCGGTCTCCAGTCCTACTGGACCAAAGCTAATGCCAGCGGCTTAAAAGTTGGTTTATTCTCCGGGTTTACTAAGACCAGCGGCGAGCAGAACCTGGGTGCTCTTGCCACGGCGGGTAACTATGTAGATTCTTACATTTATTATTTTGCCAATCCGGGCAATTCGGCAAGTGGCGTACAGGTTGCCGATATCCGCACCAGTTCTGATGGAACGTCGACTCTCGTGGGCACGCCCGTAGCCACGCCCATACCGGCTCCGGCCCTGCTTCTGGGCTCCGGATTGCTGGGCCTCATCGGTATCAGAAGGAAACAGGCGGCTTAAGCCTGAGTCGAAAATAATTTTTTAAAATTAAAAAATTTATCAGGAGGAAAGAAAGCTCATGAATCTCAGGAAAATCATAGCGTCGGCAATGGTCGGCGCAGCAATGATGCTGTCGGCCTTCGTAGGAACGGGCGCGGCTGCAAGCACCGATGTCAATATCAACGTTTACGGGTCCTCTGCAATGTATCTTTACTGGAATGCCTCGGCCCCCGGCATCCTCAACAGCATGGGTTGCACCAACATCACGCAGGCCAAATATGACGCAAATGACGCCATCAGCATGGGTACCTGCGGCGCGGACAATCACAATGTCTACATCCGCGTCACCTCGAAGGCCTCCTTTGACGGCATCGAATCCCTTTTAAACAACGACCAGTACGCGGCAACCGGATACGAGAAATGCACTTCGAATGAACCCAGCTATCCGGGCGCATCCCTTGAAGGCTTTTACAGGAACATGGTCGACGAAACTTCCTGCACCTGGGGAACCGGCAATGTTTTCTCGCCTAGCTATGTCCCTGGTTCCTGCTCGGCCCTGAAATGCGAGCGCGTAACCCTGGGCTGCTCCGACGTTGCGGGCCAGTCCTTTACCCAAGAGTCCCACGGCCTGCTTAAAGGACCCATGGGCGGCCCCTGGACCGACAGGAAATTCACCGGCATCAACCCGGTCGGTCTGACTTCCTACAATCCGATAGTCGTGCCGTTTGCCTTCTATGCGAACACGAGCGTAAAGCACGCCGTTGACAACAGCGGCAACCCTGTTGTGTGGGGTTCGAGCAGCGACAACGGGACGCATCCGACCATCACCAACATGCCCCGCATGATGGCCGTTATGATCTTCGGCGGCCAGGTCTACAACTGGACTGATTTAGGCGGCGACTTTGTTCCCAATACCCCTGTCGTTGCCTGCTTCCGTCATTCCGGTTCAGGCACCCACGCGACACTGACCTATGCTGTCATGAACAACGGCCAGTGGGGCGGAAACGATCTGATCAACGAGAACACCATGGCTAACGTGAATACTTACGGCGGCGAGGCTGTCTATTTCAATGATGGCTCCTCCGATGAGATGAACTGCGTAGCTGGCGACACTGCCAACGGCATCACCTGGAGCGGCACCGGCGCCGTTGGTTATTCCGATGCGGACCAGGGTCTGGTCTCCACGGATGTGCGCCTTACCTATAACGGCGAGAATGCCACACGTGTGAACATCCGCAACGGCCGCTATGACTTCTGGACCACGGAGTGGGTGTATGAGAACCCCGCGGACCCGAACTACAGCGTAACTCATCCTGTCGTGCAGGACATGATGACCTATGCCGGCAATGCCAACACCATCCCCACGGCAACCGCCTGGGGCGCTGACAAGACCAAGGTTTGGGCGACCAGCGCTGAAATGGTGTTCATGAAGGCTAACGACCAGGTTTATCCTGCCTACCAGGGCGCCCAGTCGCCCCTGCTGCCGTAACTGTCTTAAGCTTAACTTTGCGGGGCCCTTTTTGGGCCCCGCATAAAATGTCCGCAAAAAGCGGAGGGAGGAGGGGCAGATGAAAAAGTTTTTGGTGGTCTCATTCGCCGCGTTACTAATGATAATGGGTTTTACGGGGCGGTCCTTCGCCAGCCTTGCGGTCGTGGGCAATGGGACATTCTACGATTCATTTCATAATTATAAGGATCCGGTGCAGTATCAACTGGTGTATGACCAGGCCCAAAACATCACCTGGTATGACTATTCGAACATTGATGACACGTGGCAGGATCAGACAAAGTGGGCTGGAGGCACGGTAAGCGGCACATTGTACCCTGGACTTACGGTCCAGGTTAATAATGGCCCGTCTGTCAGCAATATCAGCAACTGGAGCCTGCCGTCTTTGAGCCAGGTGAGCAACCTTTACACCGAAGTGGGCAACTCCAGCAGCTCCGGCTTGATCAGCACAGGCCCCTTTCAGAACCTGACCGCAGACGGTTACTGGACCGGCACGGAGAATATCCCTGGCAGCAGCGCATATTACTACTATTTCAGCGATGGGTATCTGAACACAAATAACGAGAATTCCTCCACTTATATGGCGCTCGCGGTGCATTCCGGAAATGTTGTCACGCCAATACCCGGCACATTGCTTCTGTTTGGTTCCGGTCTTGCCGGACTGGCAGGGTTCCGGAGGAAATTGGCTGGCTGGATTTAAAAGAAAAAATTTTCTTAATTAGTTTCTGTTGCGAGCCGTTTTTCTGCAGCAAAAATGACTAGTGGGGGCACATATATTGAAAAGGTCCCGTATTGTTTTTTTTTTGAGATCGGGACCTTTCCGGTATCCTGTCCAGTTTTGAGCCTGATCTTTTTGTTGTGACGCCGGTCACAATCGTTTTAAACAAAATTTAACAGAGCTGAAACCGTGGCTTAACAATGCTTTGTTACCATACTGC